>NZ_CAWUDO010000054.1:0-58347 GCF_963920935.1 Nostoc sp. CCY 9925
CTCTACGGTTAACTTTTCGTTACATAGTTATAAATTTCCCCGCCGACTTACTTACATTCATAATGAAAATCCCTATACTTGATTTCTATTTCAATATGTCAGTCCTAATTTTAACTCTTGAATTTTGATTTCCTCACCTTTTATCTCAACAGGAATAATCACCAAATAACGAAAAGTTTCTGTTATAAGAACGCCCCAGTAGTTTTGCTACTTCTGTTATTAACTTTGTCGGGTTTGAAGGGTTTTTCATATAACTTTGAAACCCACATGCAAGAGCCTGTTTATAAGCTTTATTTTCAGCACGATAGCTAAAGGCGATCGCGGGAATTTCTCTAATTTTTGCAGACGCAATCATTCGCATTTTTTTAATTAATAAATATCCAGAATTTTCTGGCATATCAATGTCGCTAATTAAAAGATCCACTGTCATTTTTTTCAGAATTTCAAATGCTTCTAAAGCTGATGAAGCGGTAATTACACGAATGCCATAATTTTTAAGAATACAGGTAATTAAAGCAATAATATCTTCATTGTCATCTACTACAAGAATTGTCCTCCCTTGAAAAATACCTATATCTTTTCTATCTTCTTGATGATGAAAATTATCCACATTTATGCTTACTCTATCTTCAAGAGGATGTACACACTCAAAATTGTTTGACACGATGTATTCGTCTCCTGAGTTGGCTAATCAATTAGGGAGGAAGTCCTACAGGTAGCTAGCTGCGAACTAGCTGCCTAGTGGGCATCATTTAGTGTTATCAACTTGATTTAATCAAGTTTCATTGTCACTAGTCTTATTTCCTTAGATATATAAAATTTAGTTGTTTTTTGAAATTTGGTGTTTGTTTTTACCCATATCCATATTCTTAGCGCTTGAGTAGTGTTTTTCGTTTATTGTCATATTAACTACAACAAACAAAAGTAATTCTCAGAGCCAATGGCTAAGGAAAACAACTGTTAATCGCATTTTTTGCGTTAGTTGTAGTTGTCACGAGCATTATCAGTTCTAGAAGCCAGCCGAGTCCAATACCTTTAAATCTATTACATGAAGTAGGGTTAGATGCGATCGCCTTCACACTTCTAGGCATATACTTTTAAGAAATGTGACATTTAATTGCGCTATTGTAAAAATCAGCTTTACATCAGTTGATTTATGAGCCAGTCTGAAGATACCACTGCCCAAGCTACTGCTCTGACTAACCACGATCGCAAACCTATTCATATACCTGGCTCTATTCAACCTCATGGCGTACTGTTAGCACTCAATACTCACCTAGAGATAGTGCAAGTCAGCAACAATACCCAAGAATACTTGGGTAAAGAACCAGAAGATTTGCTCAGTAAACCGCTGAGCTATTTGCTTGACGCGAGAAAAGTGGAAGCTGTTAAGCAGTGCTTGGTGAAAAAAATTGGTATTTCTAACGCTTTTAAAGTATTAATCAACACTTCAAATGGTGAACGATACTTTGATGCTATTGTTCATCGAACACAAGAGGCTGTGATTGTAGAGCTAGAACCGAGAGACTCGGAATCGGAGTTGAGTTTCTTCGGCTTTCATGATTTGGTGGGTGAAGCGATCGCTAAAATGCAAAGCACATCCAATCTAATAGAATTTTTGCACATCGCAGCAGAGAAACTCCAAGAAATCACTGGTTTCGATCGGGTGATGGTTTATCAATTTGACGAGTCAGCAGCCGGTTCTGTAGTTGCAGAAGTCAAACGAGAAGATTTATCACCTTATTTAGGACTCCACTATCCCGCTACAGATATTCCAGCCCAAGCTAGGGAATTATACACACGTTGCTTTCTCCGCTTCATCCCCGATTTGACTGCCGAACCTGTAAAGCTAGTTCCCACAGAAAATCCGACAACACATCACCATCTTGACTTAAGCTACTCTATGCTACGCAGTTTTGATTCGTGTTGTATTGAATATCATCAAAACATGCAAGTGACGGCTCTTTTGGTGATTTCGCTGATTCAAGATCAAAAGCTTTGGGGATTAATATCTTGCCATCATCAAACACCAAAGTATATTTCTTACGAAGTGCTGAAAATGTGCGAATTTTTGGGACAGATAGTTTCTTCAGAATTGGCGCACAAAATTAGTCATTCGGAATGGGACTATGAAGTAAAGCTCAAATCTCTACAGTCTGAGTTTCTCAAATCAATTTCCCAAGCAGACAATTTTATCGATGCCCTCATCAAACCTGAAATCCGTTTGTTGGATCTTGTCAGTGCCTCAGGAGCAGCGATTTGTCTGGATAATGAAGTTACTCTTGTGGGAGCAACACCGAATATTCACCAGGTGCAGGCCTTGATTGAATGGGCGGATACTCAAGTTAATGACGACTTGTTTTCCACTGATTCTTTGCCAAAGCTTTATCCAGAGGCGCTGATATTCAAAGATACAGCTAGCGGCTTGTTGCTACTGCGGATTTCTCAAGTCCGGCGCTATTACATCCTTTGGTTTCGTCCTGAAGTTATCCAGACGGTAAACTGGGCAGGTAATCCCAAGGAATCAATTCAAGCCCAAGCAGATGGTAGCGTTACCGTATCTGCGCGAAAATCTTTTGCCGCTTGGCAAGAAACAGTGAGATTAACTTCTCTACCTTGGAGGACGTCCGAACTTGAGAGTGCCTTGAGTTTGAGAAATGCGATCGTTGGTATTGTACTCTCCAAGGCTGATGAGTTAGCCAAAATTAATTTGGAGTTAGAACGCAGCAATCAAGAACTAGCCTCCTTTGCCTACGCTGCTTCCCATGACCTCAAGGAACCTTTGCGCGGTATTTATAATTTCTCGACGGTACTCTTAGAAGACTATGCCCAAATCTTAGATGATGACGGCGTTGAGTGCTTGCAGACAGTAGTCTCCTTGTCTGTACGCATGGAAACACTGATTAATGCTCTGCTGCGACTCTCCCAGTTAGGACAAGCACAACTGCGAGAGCAAGTAACCGACCTCAACGAATTGGTCACCCAAGTAATTGAAGTCTTTGGTGCTAGTCGCCAAACCTCTCAATTTGTCGATGTTCGCATTCCTCGACCTTTACCCATAATTCAGTGCGATCGCGTTCTCGTCAACGAAGTCTTCAGCAACCTGATTGGTAACGCCTTCAAATATAATGATAAAGCTGAAAAATGGGTTGAGATTGGCTACTTAGAAGAGGACGCGGGGACGCGGGGACGAGGGGATACGGGGACACGGGGACACGGGGACACTGAGAAATTACTCACCGCGTCATCGCGTCACGCCCTCCCTGCGTCTTCTTTCCCCGCGTCCCCACGTCACCCCGTCACCCCGTCTTCTTCCCAGTCCCCAATCTTTTATGTCCGCGATAACGGTATTGGAATTCCACAACATCATCTAGAAACTATCTTTCGACTATTTAAGCGCCTGCACTCCCAGGAAAAATACGGCGGAGGAGCAGGTGCAGGGCTAGCTATTGTTAAGAAAATTGTTGAACTTCACAACGGTCAAATTTGGGTCGAGTCTACTTTAGGCGTCGGTTCGATATTCTATTTTACGCTCGAATAGTTTAAGATAGTCACCAAATATATATTTTTGTTAAGTTGTTTTAAGACCACGAATGACAAAAAAACTTCATGAACCTCTGCTCGTTGTTGAGGACAGCAATGAAGATTTTCGGATGCTACAACGTCTGATGCGGCACATGTCCGTCCAGAACCCCATACATCGTTGTACTAATGGGGACGAGGTTATAGAGTTCCTCTATCAAAATAGGAGCGATACCTACGACCAGGGCGAAGACACATGCAACTCTCAACTAGCATTACGACCCTCTGTGATCTTGCTCGATCTCAATTTACCCGGTATTGATGGCCGTGACATATTAGCTCGGCTTAAGCAAGACAACAGTTTTAAGGAAATCCCCATTGTTGTTTTTACTACGTCATCGAACCCCAAAGATATTGAATTGTGCTACCAAAAGGGCGCAAATGGATATCTAGTAAAGCCAATGGATGCTCAAGAACTAAAAAAGACGATTCGGGCTTTCGTGGACTACTGGCTTGAAGCGAATACGCCGCCCGTCTTGGATTAGTTTGTTTATTTTCTGCTGATAAGGCAGTAGGGACAAAGGGATAACAAAGAAGACGACTTAGAGGGCACAGAGACATTCTCGTCTTTGAGTCACTGTGTTTGCTTGTCTGTCTGAGATTGATTTTCCCCATTTTCCCGTCTTTCTTGCTGCCTTGTAGTATTTGCGAGCGCTTTAGGTTTCGTAAAGAATTTAGATTTTATTTATATTTATTTTATATTATTTTTAGAATTATGCAATAAACCACAATCTGGATAAAAGGGATCTACATAGCTCCCCAATCCTCATACTTAATATGTTGGACACATGGACGCTACTCATCATCGATGATTGTGCAGCAGATCGGAAAATCTATCGTCGATATCTTTTGAAAGATCCGCACCAGTCCTACCAGATTTTGGAGGCTGACTGTGCAGAAGACGGACTCGCTTTGTGTCAAAAAATACATTGTGACGTGATTCTGCTGGACTATTGCCTACCTGATAAAAGTGGGTTAGAACTTTTCGATCAAATGCAACAGGAGATATTTAAGACTTCTGTGCCTGTGATTATGTTGACAGGACGTGGTGATGAAGAAGTTGCTGTGCAAGCAATGAAACGAGGTGCGCTGGATTATTTAGTCAAGCAACACCTGACACAGGATGTACTGCAACTAGCAGTCCGCAACGCTATTAAGCAATTATACTTGCAAGCCCAACTCAGTAAAACTCTTGAGCGTCAGCGCTTAATTGCTACAACTGCTCTGAGAATTCGCCAGTCTCTTAACCTAGAGCAAATTTTGAATACGGCTGTAGCGGAGGTGCAACAACTTCTGAAATGCGATCGCGTGATGGTATATCAGTTTGCCACTGATAGAGACGGTAAGATAGTTGCCTCATCAGTTGAGCCATACACCACCGTAGCGCTATGCGATCTTGTCGGGGCTGGGAACAAAGAGGATACGGGGACACGGGGACACGGGGACACGGAGAATTTTTTCCCTGAATCAGCGCGTTTCCCGGTCACCGTGTCTTCTTCTTTCACCGCGTCACCCTTGGGGTTCGGAAGTTCGGACTCGACGGAAAGCGGAGCCACTCCGTTGGAGGGGTTTCCCGGCTTGAAGGAAGTGGCGTCCAAGACTCCGACTTCCTCACCGCGTCACCGCGTTACGGCGTCTTATTCCCAATCGCCAATCGCCAATCCCCAATCCCCCATCCCTCACATTTATGAGCTTGGCTTGTGTAATCGTTTAAGCCTGAGAGAGGAATTTAATACTGAATCAAATCTGGTAGTTCCGATTAATCTGAGCAACAATGGAAACCCAACTCCCAAGCTTTGGGGTTTGTTGATTGCCCACCATAATTCTTTTGAACGACAGTGGCAAGCTGATGATGCCCAGATGTTAAATGAAGTATCGGTGCAACTAGCTATTGCTATCCAACAGGCGGAATTGCTAGCCCAAACTCAAGCAGCCCTGACAAAAGAAAAACAACTCAATGCATTTAAATCTCAAATTATTGGAACAGTTTCCCATGAGTATCGAACACCCTTGACTTCAATTTTGGCTGCTGCATCAACTTTGGTAAAACATAGCCAGCAGCTCAATGAGTTAAGACAGCAGAAGTTTCTGGGAATTATTGAACAAAAAGCAAGGTATATGTCCAAACTTGTGGACAATATGCTTTTGGTTAATCAATTTGAAGTGCAAAAGCCCAAGCTGAAGCCAATGCAGCTCGACTTATTAGAATTTTTTTCTGACTTGATAGAACAAGAGCGAGAAACAGCAGGCGATCGCCACGAATTGATTTTTAAGATTACTGGAAATAATCAGGGCTTCTGGGGCGATCGCGGGCTTTTACAGCAAATTTTTACTAACTTAATGTCCAATGCAATTAAGTATTCTCCAGATGGGGGTACTGTAGAGTTCCACCTCATTGGTAAAGAATCACAAGTCATTTTTTCCATCCAAGATCGGGGAATTGGTATCCCGATGGCAGATCAAGAAAATTTGTTTCAATCTTTCAGTCGTGGAAGTAACGTTGATACAATTCCTGGCACAGGTTTAGGGTTGGCGATCGCCAAAGCTTGTGTAGAGTTACACGGTGGTAATATCGCTTTATTCAGTCAAGTAGGACAAGGAACTAAAGTTACAGTCACCTTACCAAAGGTATTCTCAATGGGTCAACTCTCGGCATAGCCAGAATTCATAACTCAATAAATTGGCGTTTTTCCATGAGATTAATTTTGTGATTTTTAATCTCGAATTTCGATTTTATTAATTAGCCATTCTTTGATTGTTTTTCCGCAAGGCTCAATACTTTGGCAATCATTGACATTTTCTAGTTCATAAGATAAATTTACATTTTTATTCGCGTATTTATCTGGCTCACAAACATCAAATGTAGCGCCAACACTTTCGTATAATTTACCATTGCGATCAACAACGGTAACATAGCATTTTAAATCACCATTTTGCATACCTTTAATAGTGCCAGAAGTTGGATTATCATTTTTAATAGCTGTTTGTTCATATGAGCTTGAATGATTAATTTCTTTTGGATTTTCCTGATTTTCTATCTTTGCTTTATTTGCTGAACTAGATTCAGAATTACTTTGCTTAACTATTGGTATGTTTTCTTGATTAGATTGATTCTGTTGAGAAGTACTGTTGCCAGAATTACCACAACTGACAATCAATATAGAGCAAAAAAGAAATGTAGTAGTGAAGATTGTTTTTTTCATTTTATTGATGTTAATTAAAGTCTAATTGCCCGAACTCATGATATAATAGTTAATCTTGATATACAGCATTTTGTAGGGTAGCACAGCTGTGCTACCCTAGCTTGTAGCTAACAAAAACAAGAAGTGTCATGTGAATTTTATCTATTATAGTTTTATGTATTTGAACTTATAAATGACAACCTGATATTTGCGGATAATGTTTCGGGCTATCTGGGGTTTTTGTGTATTCTTCGGTAAGATGTTGAAAACAAGTTTTGATTGTGGTTAATAGGTTTTGAGCATTTAATAAACTTTAAAAAGTGGAAGTATTGATTTTGTGTTATTTCAAGGTTTTCTCAACTTAAACAAACCATTTGACTGGACTTCCCACGATTGTGTGGCGCGGGTGCGGAAATTGTTGCGCCTCAAACGCGTGGGACACGCAGGAACTTTAGATCCAGCAGCTACCGGAGTGTTACCTATCGCTTTTGGTAAAGCCACTAGACTATTACAATATTTACCAGAAAACAAAGCTTACAAAGCGACAATTCGGCTGGGTGTGCGTACTACAACCGATGATTTACAAGGTGAAATTATTAATTCTCAAGCTTGTGCTGGATTGAGTTTGGCACAAGTAAAAACTGCACTATCAAAATTTCAAGGCAAAATAGAGCAAATACCACCCAGTTACAGTGCAATTCAAGTGGATGGAAAACGTCTCTACGACTTAGCACGTAAAGGTGAAATAGTAGAAATTCCAGTGCGGACAGTGGAAATTTTTCACACAGAAATTTTGGACTGGCGCCAAGGAGATTTTCCGGAATTGGATGTGGCGATCGCCTGTGGAAGTGGTACATATATTAGAGCCATCGCTCGTGACTTGGGTGCAATTTTAGAAACTGGTGGCACCCTTGCGGCTTTAATTCGTACCGAAAGCAGTGGTTTCCATTTAACAGATAGTCTCACTTTGGCAGACTTAGAAACGCAACTCCAAGCTGGGACATTTCAACCCATCTCTCCAGATGCACCATTACAACATTTGTCACCTATTACTTTACCACCAACATCTGCTCAAAAATGGTGTCAAGGTCAGCGGATTTCTCTAACTTTCGATGTTTCTGGAATCGTGCGAGTTTATGATGAAGAGACTCGCTTTTTAGGTATTGGAGAATTACAAGACGAAGTGTTGATCCCCCAAATGGTTTTTGAACCGATTTCTTAAACTTACCTATTTAAGATTAATACTATTCTCAATTAATCTTGGTGTCTACAAAGAAGTTTCTCAACTTCACCAACTACAGTTTCCCATGAATTTATAGTAAGAAATTTATTATTTCAATTATCTACAAACTTCTGCAAAGCTGTACTTAGTTGAAACTACCTGTAAATCTTGCTTAATTCTTCGTTGCTAGTGGTATGACACAATTAAACAAATAGGACAACAAACGGCTATGACGCAAAGGCTAGATTGGATTAAGGCAATTTTATAAATTAGAACGTTGGAAACTGAAAATCAGCGTATTTTGAAACATTTATTTGTCAGATAGGAGAACGGTGAGTAATATTATCTTCGGGTAATTAGTTATGATTTCGTTAATCATTAGACCCCACCCCTTAATCTCCTCCCCGCTTGCGGGGCTACGGTGTACACACAAGTCAGATCGAGTTTTATTCCAATACGCTTGGGATAAGCCAGAAAGCCCTCATGTAGAGACGCGATTTATCGCGTCTAAAAGACTGACACGTTCACAAGACGCGATAAATCGCCGTCTCTACAGAGAATTTACTCGTCAATTATTCGTTCACAGACTACTATTTCGGACTTGTGTGTACACCGTAGGCTTGCTCTTAGGGGAGACAAGGCATAGCTTTGGCGGGGTGGGGTTCTTCGAGTTTAGAAAGTAATTAACCAGACATGATATGATGAGCGATCGCCAAAGTTATACTACTACTGCTGCAAATCTCAACGTCTACGTCCAAGGCCAAGGATTTCCAATTTTAGCCCTACATGGTCATCCTGGTTCTGGTCGCAGTCTTTCTGTGTTCACCAATCATTTATCAAAACGCTACAAAACTTTTGCCCCAGATTTACGCGGATACGGCAAAAGTCGCTGGAATGGTAAATTTGATATGAATGACCATTTGACGGACTTAGAAGCGTTGCTAGATCGCTTTGAAATTGAAAAATGCTTAGTATTGGGATGGTCACTTGGCGGCATTCTGGCAATGGAACTGGCACTACGTTTGCCAAAGCGCATTACAGGTCTGATTTTGGTAGCAACAGCAGCAAAACCCCGTGGTAGTCATCCTCCCATCAGTTGGCAAGATAATTTATATACTGGCGTTGCTGCCTTACTGAATTATATAAAACCGAGTTGGCAGTGGAATATTGAAACTTTTGGCAAGCGATCGCTTTTTCGCTACTTAATCCAACAACATACATCCACTAGTTACAACTATATTGCCACCGAAGCAGTGCCGGCATATTTGCAAACTTCTCCTGCTGCTACTCGCGCCCTTTATAGCGCAATTCAAGCAGGGTATAACAGACTTGTAGACTTACCACAAATTCAATGTCCTAGTTTGGTACTTGCTGGTGTTCAAGACCGTCACATCACAGTTGATTCTAGCTTAGAAACAGCTCGACACCTGAACAATTGCCAGTGGCAATGCTACCCCAATACCGCCCACCTTTTCCCCTGGGAAATTCCCCAACTCGTACTGAGTGACATTGACCATTGGTTGGAAGAACATCCTCAGGTAATAGCACAGGGGGACGAGGTGACGCGGTGAAAGAAGAAGATACAAACAAGGTAAAACCCAGAGACGACGTACTAAAAGAATTCTCCGTGTCCCCGCGTCCCCGCATCTTTGCGTCCTCTTCTCTTGCCTAAATTATTAAATTTGACCGCCAAAGGCAGGCTGTACTTTGCGGTCAAATCTTTCCCCCAAGTCTTCAGCGATTGTTAAATTATTGGGTTTGCAGCGTTTGACATTCACAACAATTCCCTGCGCTCCTTCGATCTCCAAATCTTCTATGTATCCAATGCTGGCAGATTTTGCATCAGAATAATTTAGAAATGGACCGAAGTAGTATGTGCAGCGGGGATTTTGCGTTGCAATTTCTACCCACCAAGCCAAGCCGAGGTAGTTGAACGTATTAATCAACCCTTCCTTGAGATTATGCCAAATGGTTTTCATGGTTTTCGCTGATTTGTAAACGTGCTACAGGGTGTTAAAGGATATGTTACTTTATTATCTTTTACATTTCTTTATACTCTTTTACTGCTATTTTTTCAAAGAGATTTTTTGTAATTTTTCTAAATGCAGGGTATTTTGCGATCGCTGGCGATAAATTTCATAGAGTGCCATACCTGCTGCTACTGAGGCATTAAGGCTAGGAGTTTTACCTTGTAAAGGAATTGATACTAAGACATCGCAGGAACGTTGAGTTAGCATACTCAGACCTTCACCTTCAGAGCCAATTACCAAAACGATGGGGCCGCTGAAATTGACTGTGTGTAAGGGTTCACTGCCGGTTGCAGCAGTGCCGTAAATCCAAAACCCAGCTGTTTTTAATTCTTCTAAAGCACGGCTGAGGTTAACAACTCTCGCTACAGAGAAATTTTCTAAAGCACCCGCCGCAACTTTGACAACAGTAGAAGTGATCCCAGAAGCCCTTCTTTGGGGAATTACTAATCCTTGAGCGCCGATTGCCTCAGCAGTGCGAATAATTGCTCCCAAGTTGTGGGGATCGGTAATTCCATCTGCCACGACAATGACGGGATCGGTTACAGATTTTGCTTGCTCAATGAGATCCGGCAATTCAATATAGGTGTAGGGAGAAATTTGAGCCGCCACACCTTGATGATTAGAGTGATTAGTGATTTGGTCTAAGCGCTTGGGTTCAACTTCGTCAATGACTGTGCCATTTTCCTTGGCTTGCAAAAGCAAATGGTGAAAGTTGGGATCGTAGCGCAGACGGGTAGTAATCCAGATGCGGTTGAGACCCCGCTGATTTTGCAATGCACTCAATACGGGATGACGGCCGTAGATTAAATCGCTATCTTCTGCTGGTTTTGCAGATACAGACGGATGGGAGAAGTTGCTATTTTGTGGACGCGAATTGCCAGAAATGGGGTTGATATCTATTTTCTTTCTGGGATTGCGAATGGGATTAGTAACAACACGCTTACCTTGAAGTTTTACGGGTTTCCCACGATTGGGTTCGCTAGAAGTCTTGATTTTTCTTGGTTGATTTGACATTTTAGTTTTAGGATATAGCGTATGATGGGCATCTTGATCAGCTCGATTTACCAGACCTACTCTACTGTTTTGATAATTGTGAAATTGAGTTCTCACTATTTTTCAAGATGGAGTATTTCCAACAGTTCGGTTAGACGTTGGTAATCGGTGAGATAGAGGTAGCCAATTAAGGTTTCTAGACTAGTTGCCTGTTGATAGATTCCGGGATCGAGCCGCTTAGGGCGTCCTGTGGCAGCGTTTCGACCCCGGCGGACAATTTCTAATTCGGTGTCCCTCAGATGAGGAGTCAGCGATCGCAAATGTAGCGCTTGTGTTTCCGCTCTTACCTGTGCCACTACCAGACGATGGTAAGTTTCTGCTCGCTGTAGTGGTAGTAGATAGAACATTCTAACATAAACTTCATAAATTGCATCCCCCAGATAGGCTAAAGCAGCGGGAGAAATTTGTTGTACTTGTGATAAAGAAATCTGTTGAGATAATGGCGCTGTAGTTAACAACAGTACTTGAGTCCAAGATAAACTCTGTTTGGCAGCTTCATCTTGTTCATCTAATAGCCCTTCCTCCTCCTGTGACTTCACAAATAATCATTCCTTGACTAGCTCAATTTTGCAGGCATTCTTCGCAAAGAGTGATTTTTCTGAAGTATGCCATCATAGTATACCTAGCATCATCAACACTATCAGAATTACTTACTAAATTTTATCTTTTCGATGAAAACTTGGCATTTTAGATTACCTTAATATCAAATTCGGCATCAGGTAATTTTGCATACTTCTTGCGTTCTTAGATTTACTTACATCAGAGAAAATTTAGAAGTACTAGCTCGTCTTTGAAATTGGCTAAATTGCTATGTTTACTGAGTAGGTATCGATCCCTAAGCATAGAAGATCGAGTTAAAGTTGAGAGCAAGATTAATCAGTTCACTTGATATTTACTACAACTTTCTCTCTCTGGGGTTTTTATCAAATATCCTAGCCAACAGTGACATCTCTAAGAACATGGTTGAAAAGTTCTTGATGATACCCAAACCAGTTAGAAAATTTCCCTAAATCTCCCTTTTTTGAGTAGAGCTTGGTATTTTATGTTCTCGACTTTTCAATTGTCGTTAAGCGGGAGCGAGTTAAACATTTATACTTGACAAACACCTTATAAGAATCTACAGTGCCAACTTTAAATTTTTAGATTAAAAATTACTCTGGTACTCGTTGAAATCCAAAAGACACTGCCAGAATAGCTAAAGCTGGACTATCAGCAATCTAAAATCCAAACAAAATTGATTGACTGTTTATATCTTTACTCTTAACCAGTTTTATATATAATAGCTCAACTGGCTTAGCGCCTCTCCCACAAGGAGAGAGGTTTTGCCAGAAGTTTTAAAAATTCAGCTACCCGATGTTGAATCTGGATAGCTAAGTTAATCTCTCAGGTCGAGCAATCAAGACTGCTTGACGTTTTCTAGAGCCGCTTCAACTGTTTGTTGCAGGGAGAGAAACTTCTCTAAGCGAACAAGCTTGACCGTTTGAGTGACCCGGGCATTCGTGACAATTTGCAAAGTGCCATTAGCGTTTTGAGCCTTCTTAGCTGCTTGCACCAAAGCACCCAAGCCAGAGCTATCAATAAAGTCGATTTGTGAGAGATCCAAAATAATATGCTTAGGACCTTCTTCAATCTTGCTCTCAAGTACCTTGCGAAATGTCGGCTCAGAAAAGGCATCTAACAAACCTGTGAGGCGGAATAGCTGACAGTTATCCCGGACTTCACGAGTGCCCCTCAGGCTCACGGTTAGATTCAGTGGCTCAGCAATAATTCCCTCCTCATAAGTTAAAGTGAACGCTCAAGTATAGATGGTTTTTGAGCGTGTTGTCTACAATCTGTTGGAGCAAAACCCTTCGGGTAGGGAAAAGGTAAAAGGTAAAAGGGAAAGGTAGGGTTTATTCCCTTTCCCCTTTGCCCCTTGCCCCTTTCCCCAAGGCGTTGCCATCTCCCCATTCCCTAGCCCCCATCACCTTGACGTGCTGTTCGCATAGCTTGAACAAATTGCTCAAACAAGTAATCAGCATCGTGAGGGCCAGGACTGGCCTCTGGGTGATACTGTACAGAGAATACAGGCAGAGACTTGTGACGTACCCCGGCAACGGTGCGATCGTTTAAATTGAGGTGGCTAACTTCCACAACTGTCGCAGGTAGAGAATCTGGGTCAATGGCAAAACTATGGTTTTGGCTGGTAATTTCTACCTTTTGTTGTAAACCGGCAGGCTGATTCAAACCACGGTGACCAAATTTGAGTTTATAGGTTTCTGCTCCCAAGGCATGGCCTAAAATTTGGTGTCCCATACAAATCCCAAAAATGGGTTTTTGACTCAGCAGCAGCGCTTTGGCAGTTGCAATCCCTTCTGTGACGGCAGCAGGGTCGCCAGGGCCGTTAGAAAGAAAGACACCATCAGGATTGTAGTTGAGAATTTCTTCTGGTGGCGTATCAGCAGGTACAACAATCACCCGACAACCATAACTTGCTAGGCGACGCAAAATATTGCGTTTGATGCCAAAATCAAGGGCAACAACGGTAAAGGGTTCCTCAATATTGTTCGCAGTTTCTAGGTTGAATTCCCAGGCTGGAATTGTGGGATCTGACCATTCATAAGTTGTTGGTGTAGTCACTTCACGAACCAGATTTAATCCCGCCATCAAAGGAGCTGCCTGCACCTGCTCTAGCAATTCTGCCTCATCCAGAATAGCCGTAGAAATGCCACCGTTCATAGCTCCGAACATCCGGATTTTGCGCGTGAGGGCGCGGGTGTCGATGCCGTATATAGCTGGTATTTGGTGCTGTTTGAGGTAGTCAGGTAAGGATTGGGTCGATCGCCAGTTACTTGGCCTGTGACAAATATTACGCGCGATCGCACCGCGCACTTGGGGGCGTTCTGATTCCTCATCTTCAGAATTGACGCCAGTATTCCCCAATTCTGGATAAGTAAAAATCACAATCTGACCGCAGTAACTAGGATCGGTCAGTACTTCTTGATAGCCAGTCATACCAGTGTTGAATACCACTTCTCCGATCGCGGTTCCCGTAGCACCGAAAGACCAACCGCGATAAGTGGTTCCATCTGCCAAGACAAGTAAAGCTGGTATTGCGTCAGACAAGGACATAGGCTGGGGATTGGGGATTGGGGATTGGGGATTGGGTACTGGGTACTGGGGATTGGGAAAACTTTTCTCTAGTCCCTAGTTCTTACTTCCTATTCCCTACTCCCGAAGACTGCAATCGTCAATTATCCCATGAGTCGAGCAATTAAGAGTTTTCAGGTTGTTAAGTAAAAATTAAAATTCCCTATTGCCTATTGCCTATTGCCTATTGCCTTTTACTTAAAATCTTTAAAGAGTGGATTCGCAGGAGCTTGGGCAGTTAATATTAATTATGCTTTTATCCCGTGCAACCCTAATTTTTGTACTTAGCGCTCTAGCGGTTTTAAGTGTTGCCTGTAGTGAAGACAAACGAAACACTACGACTACTGGCAATGAGCAACCCGCGGCAATTGGTGATTTGGCATCAGTACAGCCTGCCGCTACCGAACCACCAACACCAGTAGCAAGCCCTGAAGCACAGCCGCCACAGGCGTCTGAAACTGAACCTAGTGTTTTTGAACTGGCGTTAGATAAAGCTGTCAGTGCTTGGAGTATCAGCCAATCTGCTCAATCTCCGGGTGATTGGAATTTAGTGGCCAGTCAATACCAGGATGCGATCGCTCTGATGCAACAAGTCGGGCGACAAACCCCAGAATTTGCCTTCGCTCAATCTAAAATCACAGAATATCAGCGCCAAATCAAATATGCCAAACAAAAAGCTACTCCTCGCCCGGTGGCAGTTAAGGAACCTCAAAAACTAGTAGTTGTGGTTCCCCAAGCAGCAACTACACCAAAGTTCACATCGCCTCTATCGATTCCTGTAGAAAAAAAATTATTACCACCAGAAACACAGAGAGCTTCGTCAGCAGTTGTAATTCCAGATCAACCAGTGTTTACAGCCCCGATTAAAAGGCGGGCTGGTGGTACGCCAATTGTGGAAGTCACCTTCAATGGCCAGCGAAAGTTTGAAATGATTGTAGATACGGGAGCCAGTGGCACTGTAATCACCCAAGAGATTGCAAATTCTTTGGGAATAGTGCCAGTGGGGAGAGCTAAGGCAAACACCGCCAGTTCTAGATCTGTAGAATTTCCTGTGGGCTATGTTGAATCAATGGCACTTGGCGGGGTAACGGTGAATCGAGTACCTGTTGCGATCGCTGGTACGGAACTCGAAACCGGACTTTTAGGACATGATTTTTTTGGTAATTACGATGTCACAATCAAGCGTAATGTGGTAGAGTTCCGGCCGCAATTGCGATCGCAAGTCAATTCCCCAGAAATTGAACTAACTGCTCCAACTTCGTCCAAGCCGTCCCAGTTTGCAGGATATCCTTAGCGATTTTAATACCTTGGGCATGATCCAGGAAAGGTATAGCCCCCGCAACTTGCAGCGCCAACGAAGCATTTAAAGCTACTGCATCCTGTTGCGCTTGAGTTCCCTTGCCTTGGAGTACAGCCTTGAGAATCAGCGCATTCTCTTGGACATCGCCACCCCGAAGCATACCTATGGGAGCAGGTGTGACATCTAAATCCAGGGGATTAATGGTAGTTAACTGCACTTCTCCCTCTGATAACACTGCCAAGTCAGTTAAATCTCCTAACCCAGCCTCATCGAGTTTTTCTCGCCCGTGCAACACAATTGCCTTTTCCTTGCCTAAATTCTGTAAAGCTTGGGCAACCGTGGCCAAAAGTTTGGGAGTGAATAACCCCACCACTTGCCCAGTTGGACGCAAGGGATTTACCAACGGTCCGAGTAAATTAAACACTGTTCGCACCCTAAGAGTCCGCCGTAATGACGCGACCGCCTTGAGTGCTGGATGCCAGCCAGGGGCAAACAAGAAAGTGATCCCCACTTCGTGTAAAGCAGCTTGTACTTGTTCGCTAGAGGCATTTAAATTTACACCCAAGGCTTCCAAAACATCGGCGCTTCCGGTGAGACTTGAGGCTGAACGATTGCCGTGTTTAGCGACGGGTACACCATAAGCTGCGACAACAAAAGCAACTGCTGTCGAAATATTAAAAGTTGACGAGCCATCTCCACCAGTACCACAGGTATCAATTACGGATTGGGGATTAGGGATTGGGGATTGGGTGGATTTTTGCCCAGTCCCCAGCCTTGATTGTGATTGTAAGACTTCAGCCATGCCGGTTAACTCGTCGGCAGAAACGCCTTTAAAGTTCAGTGCTGTTAAAATTGCTCCTGATAACTCTGGAGGAACGGCTTCACTAAGCCAACCTTGCATCAATTCAGCAGCTTGAGTACGCGACAATGATTGGCCATCTATTAATTGTTGCAGCAGAACATAATAGGATTCTTGTGCAGGAATTGGGGAAGTAGTCATCGCTAGGGTTTGTGTGTGTTGTAGGGTGTAGCTACGTTGCATGGCATGGGAGCTATCCTACCGGAAAATTGGGTTTCATCAAAGTTCAGCTCAAAGATCGAGGCTTAACTGCAAAGCTGCATTCATAAGACTCTGATTTTGTAATTTTTTATTCAAATCAAGTTGAAGTTTGTAATTAGTAATAAATAACTCTTTTCCCTTGGCAGCACCATTCTGCTTGTAATTATTCATGCCATATTGCAATTCCCACTCTGAAATATTAGCCCATTGAAAATTTTCTCGAATTTGTGGGGAATTGTCGTAAGTGATTAGCCAGCGATGATCACATTGTTGCAAAAGTTCAGCAAATCTTTGATGTTGAAATGAGGTATGCAAGTCACCGTCTTTACCATATAGTTTTGATTTGGTGGCATTAAAATATGGCGGATCTAAAAACAGAAATACTTTTTCGCCTGCTTGGCTTAATAAATGACTGTAATCTAAATTAGTAATTTCTACATTTTTCGCCAGAATATTTTCTAATTTTTCTAGTCGTTCTATTGAAGAATCAGTAAAACGTTTATGGAAAGCTTCTTGCGAAAAACCGCCTGATTCTACAGTGCCAGAAAACGTAATTCTATTGAGGACAAAAAAGCGGACTGCTCTTTCAAAATCAGATAACTTGTTGACATCTACGCTAGTCAATTCTGCAAAGAGTAATTTACCATCTCTGTATTTGACTTTAATCTTTCGAATTTCTTTAACTAACTGAGCTATATCAAATTGGGCAAATTTCCAGAATAAGAAAAGTTCGCGGTTTAAATCGTTAATCCAAATTTTGAGATCGGGAAATTTTTGTTTTAAGTAAATAAATACAGAACCACCACCGACAAAAGGCTCTCGAAATTCAGAAAAATTATCTGGTAAGTATTCAACTATTTGATTTATTGCTTTTGACTTACCACCAGGGTATCGGAGAGGGCTTTTAATCATAATTAGAAATTATATAGGAATCATATTTGATTTTGGAACTTATCTATATAGATAGTGATTGGGAAATTAGGCTTTTCAAGTTGTGATAAGTTTTTTCACGCAATCTTTTGCCCTCTATGGTAATTTTTTGTTGAAGCGTAGCTTGCCGCCGTAGGCATCGCCACCATACCATAAAAACTACGTATCCGTAATATATACTAGACCACGGATTTAATTTTAGTTTATGTTGCAATTTCGTAAAAATCTGTTACATTACTTTACAGGCAGTAATAACTGTCACAACATAGAAGCTCGGAGTGTTAATTATGTCAAACGCTAACAAAACTACGCCTTCGGTTTCAGAAGATCCTAATGCTTTACGCTGGGGCTTTACTCCTCAGAGTGAAAACTGGAACGGTCGTTTTGCAATGATTGGTTTTTTAGCTGCCGTTTTAATTGAAGCATTCTCTGGTCAAGGGATTTTACACTTCTGGGGCATTCTATAAATTTACGAAATCGTCATTAGTCATTAGTCATTTGTCCTTTGTAAATACAGATGACTAATGACTAATTACAGGCCTCTGGTGACCAAAAATCGATGTGGTCCAAATCACAGGCAAGAATTCCACACTCATTTGCTTTTTATCGTAAGCTAAAAATATTTTAATTTGCATTCTCAAAAAAATGAATCTCTTGTGGGGTGGGCATCTTGCCATTGGTGTCAAGTGAAAGCAGATGCCGAGATGTCAAGCGACCTTGCGGCGTTGCGTCGATGCCGTTGACGAACAGGTTTAACCAAGGGCAACTTACCCGATGTCGAAAGTCTGGATTTCCTTGTTTTTTCCGTGGCTTTGTCATGGCTATTCTCAACACCCTTGTGTTGAGTTTAACTATTGAGCTTTAACCACTTGACAAGATTCTATTTTTCTTAACTTGACACCAATGGCATCTTGCCCTCCCCACAAGAGTTGTATTAAATTTAGATATGCAAACTAGATGTTGAACAGCTTATCAATTAAAAGTTCTGAATATTAACTACAGCTAACTGAACAGTCACAGTAGTTCCTGTTAACACTTCAGAAGAAATTAATAGTTCTCCATTATGAGCATTGACTATGCGTTTGGTAATAGCAAGCCCTAGCCCAGTGCCAGAAGGTTTTGTAGAGAAAAATGGCATAGCAAGCTTAGCGAGAACTTCTGATGGAATTGGTTCGCCATTATTTTGGACATTAATACAGACTTTATCTGTATGACAAAAGTCTACTGTCCACTTGATAACATCTCCTGGTGCTACTGCCTCACAAGCATTACGAACAATGTTAATAAATACTTGTTTAAGTTTGTCTTTATCCCCTAAAATTTTTATCTGAGACGATGCTGGAATAAATTCAATTTGTCGTTCCACAGCTTCTGGCATTTCACGCATGGATAAAAGTAACTCACCAATGAATTCATTTACGTCCAATTCAGAAAGTTGCAAAACTTGGGGTTTAGCGTAGAGTAAAATTTCACTCAATAGACGTTCTAGACGACTAGCTTCGCTCAGTGCTAATGCTAATCGTTCTTGAGCAGATTCAGCGAGAATGATTTTTCGGAAATACTTTAATCCCATGATCATTGTAGTCAAAGGATTACGAATTTCATGGACAATAATAGCAGCAAATTCACCAATAGCTGCCAGTCGTTCTTGTTCTACTAGTTTGGCTTGGGCTGCTCGTAATTCTGCCGTACGTTTTTGTACTTCAGCCTCCAGGATATGATTAAATTGACACTGTTGCTGGTAAAGATGATAATGATCGATCGCGGTAGCTGCTCGTTCTGCAAATAACTCCACAATTTGGATTTCATCACCAGAAAACTCCCTTGGCTGGCGATGAAAAGAACAAATAGTACCAAATACTTGGCCTTCAGAAGTTTGCAACGGTATCCCCAGATATGCTCGATAACCAGGTGCAGGTTTGCCGTACTCTGGATTAGTTACAGCATCTTTAACTGCTAATGTACGCCCAATTTGCAAAACTGTAGCAATTAGGCGGCCATGCAAAGCATAAACACGGGGCGCATCTTCCGCCATTTCCAAACTACTCGCTAGAACAGTTTCAAACCCCTCTTGACAAAAAGTAACAACTGTCCAATCTACTCTAATTAATTCGCTGACTCCGCAGGCAATATTGTGCAAATAGCTTCCCAGTTCACCAGTTCTATAGTTTAAAGAAGACAAACGTGCTATAATTTGTCGCTCACGCTGCCAACTTTGGTTTTGTAAAAACGATTCGTCATCACTGGTTTTGCTCATGGATGCATATTGCACGACTTAGAAAAATAATTTTCAAAATCAAATACTAAGTTTTCCAGTTTTTACAACAGTTTTTATTTAGCTAAAGCACATATTTTATTAGGACACAGCATTGCTGTATCCTAACAGCTTGATGTATTTACCTGAAAATTGTTGTAAATAACAACTCCGGTCGCTCCGGTTAGTTTGATGTCAAGATTTTACTAAAGATATATGCTATTTGTATACAGCAAAATTGTGAAATTTTACTTAAAATAAATGTAAATTTATATAAGACTAAAATAACTAAAACTCAATTGTGTTATTAGCATACAAGTATAAGAATCTCAAATCTAGAATCGAATACTAGAGATACCCGACTTTTCAAAAAAGTCGGGTATCTTGTTGATAAATAATTTAATTTTTGCAGGCGATCGCGTTTTAACTTAAGTAAGTCGGTGAAAATAAACCCAACTATGTAACGGAATGTAAAATCTGCATAAACCTTGCGATTGCTTCATTTCACTTCGTTCCATTCGCAATGACATAGCGTGAATTATTTAAGCCGTTGTACTTACTTCACTTCATTGGGATCAAACTTCGTCACCTTACCTTTTTTCACGGCGACAATTACATCATAAGTTGAACAGTAAGAAAATGTAACATCATTAGCTTTGTTATAAAGATTAACTACATGGCCTGCTCCACCTGGTTGAATACCAATTGGTTCCAAGTCACCAAAGAAGAAACGACGCAGTTGATCGCCACTACCGATTTGACCTTTACTCTTAGTTAGCAAGTCTAGTTTTTGTGAGACAGGGAGTTCTTCGGCTGCTGATGCTTGAACTAATGAAGGATTAATTGCCTTGAGTGGCGCATCCCAAACTGTGAAAAAACCAACCAAGGCGATACTTGTGAGTAGTGGGGCAAGTTTCATTTGTTACTCCTGAACTTTGATTTATCCCGAACAACCAAAGCATCGCAGTTCTGACTGAAGCAGAACTGAAACTAAGGCACTAGTTTCATGAATTTCTGACTGAAGAAAATTTAGTGAATTCTCAGCATTTTTTCAGCAAAGAATGGTGTTCACAAGCCACAGCTTAATTTAAATATTTTTTCAGCAAAACCTCATTTTTAACTTAAATAAAACAAATTAATATAATTAACAATGCCTTGATTGCGGTGATGTTATTGTGACTAGACCCAAAAGACTACCTCGCCTCATCCCTATAAAAATTTCCGGACAAACATATCTCTGGCTAGCAATGCTAATTTTTGGAGCATCTAGCGCAGTCACCCGCAAGCTTACAGAAATTGGTGCCCAACATTTTATGGGCGATGCCTACGGCGGCAAGCTACGCAATCCGATTTCTTTGTGTAATGTTTTGTTTGTAGGCAACCTGTGTGCCTTGATACTTCTAATTCTAATTTATGGGCGACAGTGGAACAAAACGACTTTGAAGCAGCTTTCCCAGAAGGATTGGGTCAGTCTAACAGCCGTAGCTATCCTCTCAGGAGCGCTCGCCCCTGGGTTAATTTTCCAAGCACTGGCACTTACAGGGGTGAATAATATCATCTTAGTTGGACGCTTGGAACCACCGTTAACTCTGGCTTTATCGATTTGGTTATTGAGCGAACGGGTACATCTTTGGGAAATTGCAGGAGCGATCGCCGCCTTTGTTGGCGTTATCCTAACTATTATCCTCCAACCCCCACAAGAAGCGATGATGAATATGGGAGGTTTGAGTTTAGGTATAGGAGAACTTTTGGCAGTAGCAGGATCGGTGGCCATATCCGCTTCCACAATTATTAGCAAAAAACAGCTTTCGCAGATACCAGTAGGAATCTATAGTATCTTTCGCACTGCAATAGGAACTGTAATCTTTTTCTTTATTGCTTTGATACTCTATGGTAAGGAGCATTTTGCTGATGTCCTCTCACCATTTCTCTGGCAGTGGATGTTTTTATATGGTGGGTTGATTGTAGTAGTGGGTCAGTCATTCTGGATTAAAGGCTTAAAAACTTCCACTGTATCAATGGCTTCCTTAGTTGGCTCATTTGGCCCAATTGCAGGCATCTTAGCAGCCTATTTAATTTTGGGCGAAGTTCCTACCTTAGCTCAATATATTGGCGGTAGCTTGATTTTAGTAGGCATAATCCTTAGCCATCTTGGCATTAGGCGTAAGACCCATAGCAAAATTGCCTCCGCCAAAGTAAATTCTATGCAAACACAACAACAGGTAGAAACTAATATGGGATTTAAGGGGATTTGAAGAGGATTGGGCATTGGGTATGGAGAAGAGGCCGAGGGGCAGGGAGCAGGGGAGAAGATCCCCTCTGCTCCCTGCTCCCCTGCCTTCCCACACTCCGCACTCTTGACAGCTGCACTAGTATGTCAAAATGAAAATACCCGATATCTCAAGGTGAGCGATCGCTCCTAAAGCAAGAGTAAAGGATTGACCTGAGTAATGGCAGAAGAAACTAATCACAATGAAGCGGGAGAAGTAGCTCCCAGCACTGTTGACAAGCAGGCTCCCAGTGTCGCCGAAGAACATGCTCCTAGTACAAACTCACCCGAAGCGACAGACATCCCTACTGCCAACGCGCCAGATCCTAAAGCCGCAAACCCCGAAGAGAACCCTAATGCTGCTAAACCAGCTGCGGCATCACCCAAGCGAGAAAAACCCGCCGCCGCCGCAGGAGAAGAAAAACCAGCGGCCGCAGCCAAAGCCGCCAAAAAGGAAAAAGCCCCATCTGTTGAAGATAAACCATTTGTAGAGTTTATTGAGCAAGACTACTTGCCAGCTTTACAAAAAGCGATCGCTCAACAAGGTGTGCAAGATTTAAAAGTGGCTTTTGCTAAGCAAAAAGTGCCAATCAAAGGCTTTGAATCGGCTGACGAATCATGGCAAGTTATCGGCAGTTTGCAAAACGGTCTGTACAATTTTAATTTGTATTTTCCCGAAGAAGATATTCAAGGGAAAAAGGGTTTTTCTTGTAATGAAGGCAAAAAACCCAGCACTCTTGAGTCATTCTTAATTGATGAGCGCAAAACTACACTAGACCTATTGGTATTCGGTCTAGTGCAGCGTTTAGACGGTCAAAAGTGGCTAGGTAGAAATTAGTCATTGGTCATTGGTCATTGGTCATTGGTCATCAGTATTTCAGACAAAGGACTAATGACAAAGGACTAATGACAAAAAACAATTAAAGTTCATGGAAATGATAGGTAACGGCTCCAGTAATGGGGTCGTTATCAATTTTTACATAACCTGATTTATACATTTCTTTGAGAGCTTTTTCTACTTCAGCGAAGCTGGCTCCCGTGCTTTTTACCCCTTGAGTGACAGTGAGATAGCCACCCTTGCTTTCCGCCACTTCAATGAGTTTAATCATCAGTTGATTACCAGTTGGAGGGTGAACTTGAGTAGCGATCGCCGCAGGCTGATTTAAAGGTACACCAAATGGCGATACACCTGCTTTTAGTTTCAGGTTGGTTTCGTATTCGTCAACCATACCAGGGACGAGAAGCAAATCCACAGCCTGCCCGATGTAAAATAAACCAAAAGTACACAGCCATAACAATCCTGTGCCGATCTTGCCATTGTATAAGCGGTGTAGTCCCCCTAAGCCAAAAAATCCGACTCCACACAAGATGTAAGAGACAAGAAGTCGGTCTTTATGCTGATTGTTTTCAGGATTCATCTTGTTGTCAACCCTTTGGATTTGCTCTTGTTGTCTAAAATGGTTTTTCCATACTGTTTTATTTGAGAACAGTATGCATAGCTAGGCTGATATCTTGCACCAGTTATTTGATGATATTTGATGATATTTGATGACAATTTTTCTAGTTTGGCACTGCTGACTATCCGCTTAAACCCTGATTTTCTGTAGTGGGGAGTGCCTTGTCTACGCTTATTAATAATGGTGCAAGCTCTGGAGTAGAGTCATAATAAGTATTCGGTAATCGTGCCAGTCATAGATTATTAATTTTCAGATGAGCAACTTATTGATCAGACCGCTTTATTTATTGTAGTCAGAACCACAGAAAATGACTGTAATAGTACTAAGTTACTCCAAGTCCCACACCAGTTTTTTGAAGTCGGAGAACTGAACGTCAACGCACTAGCTGGACTATACGGAGAAAATCTACCTCGACAGGTTTCAAATTGCTTGACTTTGCAGACCGAAAAAGAGTTTGTGTACAACATGAACCGCAATTTATAATTGCCGAGACTGGGTGTAAGATCTCAGTTTGCCGATGTTAATTTGACTACCGATCGCCCATTGTCGATTCCGCCAAAATTGGATTATTGTTGCAACTCTTAATGTTTTGCTTACTTGTTTCTCCCCCGCACCTTGGTAGACTGAACTTTATACAAATGAATTATTTGTCGGCTGTTGAGCTTTGCCAGAGCATTATCCTTGGCTTTCTGGTGTACTCAAGATAATAAAGACACTCATTGCAATCAAGACATGGTAGATTCCCTCAAAAAACCAGGCTTTGAAGAAATACGGCCAGGAATTAAAGTCCCCGCGAAAGAAACCCTGTTAACACCTCGGTTTTATACTACCGATTTTGATGAAATGGCGCGGATGGATATTTCTGTCAACGAAGACGAGTTAAGAGCCATTCTCGACGAGTTTCGCGCTGACTATAACCGCCATCACTTTGTTCGGGATGCCGAGTTTGAACAATCCTGGGATCATATTGATGGAGACACTCGTCGGTTGTTTGTTGAATTTCTAGAACGTTCCTGTACAGCAGAGTTTTCCGGATTTTTGCTGTATAAAGAACTCGGCCGTCGCTTGAAAGACAAAAGCCCCGTCTTGGCAGAGTGCTTTAACCTGATGTCACGGGATGAAGCACGTCACGCTGGCTTTTTAAATAAAGCTATGTCGGACTTTAATCTGTCCCTAGATTTAGGGTTTTTGACTAAGAGCCGTGATTATACCTTCTTTAAGCCAAAATTTATCTTCTACGCTACTTATCTTTCTGAGAAGATTGGTTATTGGCGCTACATCACGATTTATCGCCATTTAGAAGCACATCCCGAAGACCGGATTTATCCGATTTTCCGGTTCTTTGAAAACTGGTGTCAAGATGAAAACCGTCATGGTGATTTCTTCGATGCGGTGATGAAATCCCAACCGCAAATGCTCAATGATTGGAAGGCACGGCTATGGAGTCGGTTCTTCTTGTTGTCAGTGTTTGCAACAATGTATCTCAATGACATCCAACGCAAGGACTTTTATGCCACCCTTGGACTGGATGCGCGAGAATATGACATCCATGTAATTAAAAAGACCAACGAAACGGCAGGTAGAGTGTTCCCGTTGATGCTGGATGTGGAAAATCCAGAGTTTTATCAACGGTTGGATACTTGTATCAGCAATAATGAGAAACTGAGTGCGATCGCTAACTCTAATACTCCCAAATTTCTGCAATTCTTCCAAAAACTGCCGGTTTACATCTCCACTGGCTGGCAGTTGTTACGGCTGTACTTGATGAAACCCATTGATGCTGCTTCTGCTCAAGGCGCAGTTCGTTAAGTCATAACAGTTTTGCGAAAGCTTTAGTGGTTCTGTTGATTGCAGAACCACTTTTTTTATGCTTACCTGTTTGCATTTAATTCTTCGCCTCATTTGCTAGCAGGCGAAAATCAGATTTAATTTTGCAGTAAATATTTTGAGTTATGCTGATTTTTCCATCCTGATTACATTTGTTGCAAATACTTGATGCTTAGCTGCTTCTGCTTCGTAACATCTGAGAATCAGTGATGTAAGCTTATCGAAATCACTCACCGACGAAATAATTACTTTTGATGCTGCATCTCCCAGTGAGGCGGTTACTTCCTGTACTTCAAAATTTGGAGCTAGAGATTTTACTTCATCTACACTTAACCGAGTAATAAAACTTTTTTTCTGCGAAGACAAATACAGTCGCAGAAACCACCAGGTAGTTTTGCCAAGATGGATGCCAAAGTACGAAGTAGTATCCTTGTATTTAAGTTCAAAACTATAGCTCTTTGAAGTTTGCGTAATTGATTTAATTTTTTCAAATGCTTCGATTTCTTCAGCCGTTGTTACTATCCTTGATTCTTGAGGATCTTGGGTTTGTTCCTCTTCTTCAATTTCTGGTTCTACTTCAACTTTGACAGGTTGAGACATTTCTCGGCTAAGTGAGCTTGTCATTAAGTCTAGTAAACTTGCCTGGATCGATTTTTTAATGATTGGATTAAATTTGTTAATAATTCTAGTATTAATATTACCTGGAAATTCATATTTAGGGGCAGAAGCGCGAAGTTCAGCAACTAAGAACCGAATAAATTCTTCAGAAGGAGAACGTAAAAGATTACCTACAAGTTGAGTCATACCTTTTACATAAACCATTTCTTCTGCATGGCTAGTAATAGCCGTGATATCAAAATTATCACGGTGAAAGAATTTCAGGTTATCAATATCTTTGGAATCATATTCAAGAATGTTAAAAGTAAAAAATGGCTCCTTGTCCATCATATTTTTCTCACGCAAGTCTGTAAAGAAACGGTAATCTATCCCATTGGTTACAATAGCTACTTTTGCTGTCACAAGCCCATTAAAATAGCGGCTGAGTTGCCCATCATGTGCTTCAGCTTTTTGTCCACGGGCTTTTGCCTCTACGAGCATAACTATAGTACCGTTGATAGCTAAGGCGTAATCTACCTTTTCAAACTGTCCTGCTTTTCTAGTAGCAAAATCTGCTACATATTCTGGCATGACTTCACTAGGATCGTAGACATCGTAGCCAAGAGCATTCAAAAAAGGAACAATTAGTGCCATCTTAGTAGCTTCTTCGCCAACAACTTGGTCAGCTCGCTTACGCACTTGTTCAGACACCTTAGCAATATCTTCAGTGAATCCCATCTTGGTTGCTCCTGGTAGATTAGTGAGTATGGATACAATTTTTTCGTAGAATGGGAGTGATTGTAAGGTAATGTAGTACATTTGAATTAAAAGTGTTAGCGCGATCGCTTTCCTTATCACTCCTATAAATAAAAGTATTCCCAAATAAGTATTACTCTGTAACACTTATGACTTGCTCACAAGTGTTACAGCAACCGTATTTGCTATGGCTACTGACATTTTGCTTATTTAATAGCTTTTTGCCTGCCTCTGGTTGACGTTTTATGTCCAAAGACAGCGGTAGCAGCATAATGCACCACCTTAGACGATTATTAGGTTACAAACGTAACGCGCATTCTACTGCTGGCTACCTACTTTAGTCCTGCACAGTCATTGGCAGACGAATGGTGAAAGTAGAACCAACTCCCGACTGACTGTTGACAATAATTTCACCACCCATCATCTGGCAAAAGTGACGGCTAATTGCCAAACCCAGTCCTGTACCACCGTATCTTTTCGTAGTCGATGTATCCCCTTGTGTAAAAGGTTGAAATAACTGCTGCTGTTGACGGTGAGACATACCTATGCCTGTGTCTCTCACCGTAAAAGTAATGCTCCCTAAAGGAGCTTCTAGTCTAAAATCGTCCTTTTCTCTTCTGACTGTCAGAGTCACCTTGCCGTTTGTCGTGAATTTGCCCGCGTTGCTGAGTAAGTTTAATAACACTTGACGCATCCGAGTTTGATCGGCGTACATAGTGCCAAGTTGCTCATCCAAATCCACTTCTAAGACATTGGCATTTTTTTCTATAGCTGGTTTGACTGTGAGGACGACGTTATGAATCAGCGTCGCAATCTCGAATGTCTCTGGATAGAGAGTCATTTTCCCCGCTTCAATTTTTGACAAGTCGAGGATTTCGTTAATCAAATGCAGTAGATGTTTACCAGCAGAGTTAATTGTTTCTAAGTCTGTGATAAAGTCTGGCGATAAACCAAGATCGGTAGCATCGTCTTCTAGAAGCTGGCTCAAGCCAATCACAGCATTTAACGGTGTACGTAACTCGTGGCTGACATTTGCCAAAAATATGCTTTTTGCCTTGCTAGCAGCTTCAGCTAATTCTTTAGCTTGTTGTAATTCTTTAGTTCGCTCAGAAACTCCCTCAATCAAACGATTCAGAGATTTGGCGAGTAGACCAATTTCATCTTCGGTGGTGATGGGAGCTCGCAAATCAAAATTAGATTTCCTCGCCACTTGCTCAGCCACTTGGGTAACAACGATTACTGGTTCAGCGATCGCTCGACTAGTCCGCCAAGCTACAATAGCTGCGATCGCCACGGAAACCAGCATACTCGCAATCACAATGAATCGCTCTACTATTCTTGCCTGCTCAACAGATTTTTGCCTTTCTTGCTCTTGATCTTCAGCAGTTTGTAGGATATTAGTCAAATTTTGCGAAAGCTGATCTAGCCGCACAGCTGTATCACTACGCATTATTTCTAATAACTGCGATCGGACTAAGGAAATCTCCTGAGGCTTTACTGGCTGAGAGTCAATTTTTTCTAAAACCGCCTCTATTTGGTCAACATAAGCTTTTAAATTAGTTTTATAATCCTGCAATAACGTTTGTAAAGTAGAACTTGTTGCGGCTAATCTCTTAGGCTTACTATCGATAAACCCGTTAATTTCTGACTCTAGTTGCTTAGCTTTTTCAAAACTTTTCAGAAAATCAGCTTTTTTGCTTTGCAAACTTTGTGAATTTTCCAACACAGCAACTAAGTTAGAACTATGCAATTGTGCCCCTACTACTGCATCTTTATAATTACTCAGTAGTTGTCCTTGTTCATGGGCTTGATTTAATTGCCTTACTTCCCTTCCTCGGTAATAGTTGGCAATTACCAACCCAGTCAGTGAACCAAAAAAGCCAATTCCAATAGCTACAAAGTAGCCATAGCCAATTTTTTGATGGATGCGCCAAGAACTGGCTTTGAGTTTCCCTCGCGAGGGAAATTCTATGGTCGGGAGTTCGTCTGTTGATGGCTCTGACGCTGACACTTTTTTGCTTTCTGAACTGCTGTCAATAGGGGTTGGCTTTTGAGTCGGCATTTCTCAAACCTCCTTGCCTTCCCGCAAACATCACCAAATCAGTCTAGCTTGTGCAAACACTTCAACTGGTGATTAACATCTAGATTATCCTCTTTTATAGCAAGAGCAAATCATTAGTTACCAATTAATTAGGATAAGCTTATGCTGGGGACTGGGAATTGGGGACTAGAGATTAGGAAGATTTCCCAGTACCTAATCCCCAATCCTCAGTTTGAATACCATAAAATTGTCTTAAAGTCAAGTATATGTGAACACAGAAAAACTGATATTACGTATTAATATCAATACCAATGCGTTTATTAACCATCCCGCCTTAAGATAGCTTTAATATCGTATAAAATCGGCTTTTAAGCTTATATAAATGAGAGGTGGATTAATTTTTGCATGATTTGTACCTAGATTTAGTACGATTATGAGCAAATGACACGAAATCGGATAATCTACAACCTGAGGATTTTAGTTAATGACAAAAAATACAACTCAGGAAGCTGATTATAATACATTTTGCTGACTTGTGAGTTCTATCCTCCTACTGACTTTCTACCTTGTAGTTGATGCAGTAGATATTACCGGGCAATTATGGTTATAGGATACTAAAACCGTTTTCTGCCCTTGACCCAATTGTAGTGGTGAACTCGTCCATTACCTAATCAACAGCCTTTTGGTTGTAATTATCTAGATTAGAAAAACTCAACTGTCAAATTTATGGGAGTGAAAATGCCAGAACAAGAATTTACAGAAACCACATCCAAAGAGGCTACAGTGCCAGAAATCAACAGCCAAACGGGAACCATTACCAAACTCCAGCCTCCCGCGCAGCCCCAAGATGAATGGCTAAAATATGGCGAACAAATTTCTAGCTTTTTAGCATCATTGCCAGAATATGTCGGAAACTTCTTTAATCAATATAAGCAGCCCCTAGTTAGTGTTGGTCTAATTGTGGGAGCAATTGTTGGAGTTAAAGTACTCTTGGCAGTATTAGATGCTTTGAATGATATTCCCTTGGTAGCTCCTACTTTTGAGTTGATTGGTATTGGTTACTCTGTTTGGTTTGTTTACCGCTATTTACTCAAAGCCTCAACTAGGAAAGAGTTAACTAGTGAAATCACTACTCTTAAATCACAAGTTGTTGGTAAACAAGTTCCAGAAGCTTAATATCTGAACTATTGCTTCTCCTGCCAAGACGCTACGCCAATGCTCTAATTCCAAATCACGCGCTATTGTGAGTGTCTACCCACCCGTGGCGGTTTTGCTAGGCGTAGCGTCTTCCATAGGAGAAGTTTTGATCTAAGTAAACCCGATATTTATTGAGATGAGCCGCCTGCTGATAAGTTAACCTTTGGGTTGCGTTTTGGAGTCGGTGATACTTCTGGAGATATATTCGGCGCTCGCACAATATTTTCAGATGAAATACCCTTCAATTTGCCTTGTTTGACTAAAGCTTGATGAATCATTGCCGCCAGTTCACCACGAGTCGCTACTTTGTTAGGAGCAAGTATTTGTGGGCTTGGATAGTTAACCACGAGTCCATTAGTTGTAGCAGCAGCTATTTTACTCCTAGCATATGGCGGAATATCTTTAGCATCTTTATAAATACTTAAAATCTGATTCGGTGAAGTAGGTGTTTTCAAATTCAACCCACTAGCAAGGGCAACTAAAACTTGTACTCGTGAAATATTTTCTTGTGGCTTGAAGGTATTTTTGGGGTAGCCTTTGAGAAATCCGCTAGTGATGGCTTGGTTAATTGCTGGATTTGCCCAAAATTTTGGTGGTACATCTTGAAATGCGATCGCACTCTTAGACAGCTGTTGGTCAAAGGCTTTTTCCAGTATGGCAGCAAATTCAGCGCGGTTTACAGGCTGATTTGGTCTAAAAGAATAATCAGGAAACCCCTTGAGAATACCACGAGAAGAAAGAACATCTATAAAACGGCGACCCCAAAAGTTATTAGGCACATCGTTAAATGCAATTGGCGGCGGAATAATAGATTTTTGTTTTGCTGGAGTTACTAAAGGTAACGCTGATGATGTAATTGATGACTCAAGCCCTACTGAAGAGGATACAGGCGTCTGTGGTTGTGGAGATTGAGTCGGCGTTACCTCAACTGGTGGTAAAAGTTCAGGCGAAGGAGTTGCCCTATTAGTCGGCAATGAAGGTCTCTTGGGTTCAACAGCCTCAGGTGGAGGTGAGTCGAATTTTGGAACTGTATTTGATTCTACTTTAGGAGTAGGGGAGGGCAATACTTTATCAGGGTAAGCGCTACCAGACGGAGTGGAAGAAGGTGACAGCAACCCGTTAAAATTCCAGCTAGAATTTCTGCGGGACAATGACCAAAAAAGAATTGCTCCGATAGTGGTGAAGGCAACCAGAATGGCTATAAATTCATCAAAGCCAAGGGCAGTTCTTTGGGATGACTCAGGTTCGGAAGGAGGTCTATTTGTCATCGTGATTAGCCTGTTACCACTAAAATCTGAAATCTGTATCTAAAAAAATTAAGCCACAGATGATAATTTTACACCAGCCAGTTTCAATTCATAATTCGTAGCAAAATATTATACTTCTGGTTCAAAACCGAGCGATTTAGTTTAACGTGAGTTCGACGAACCTCTCCCTGCCTTGAACTAAAGTTTAAGTCTGTCCCTATGTGAATCGGAGAGGGACGGTTTTGCGTAGTAAAACTAGGGAGAGGTTTTTTGATTGACCTTAGGATATAAGCCAATACAGTTCAGTTAAGCATTTCTTTCTTCTCTGTGTGCCCTCTGCGCCTGTGTGGTTCATTAAAAAAAATGACTTTGGCAAAAGGTTTTAGCCTTAACTCAACCGTATTGGGATATAAGCTATCGAACTCACGTTAGTTTAACAAGTTAGTAGGAAGTGTCAGAAGGCAGGAGAGCATAGAGAGAGGATCTTCTCCACTGCACCCTACCCCCTACCCCTCTGCCTCTTCCCCATGCCCCATTCTACGATTCCCGTCCGGAAGCCCAGGTATCACGCCATTTAACAGTACCTTCTTTGGCAATTACCCAACGGCGGTTAACGAGATTTTCCCGCAGAGGCGATTGCCCTTGCCGCCACATGGCATATTTATAAGCAATCAACTTACCTGTACTCTCATTAAAGGGAATCTCCGCAGACCAAGTATTGGTATTGATGTATTCCAACGGATAGGCTTTGCTGATATCCCAGTTGCCTAACTCTGGACAGTCTCCAGTCACAACAATGGTTTCACCAGGCTGAGTTTGCACGCCATTGAGTTGTACGCGAACTATGGTTTGCGCTTTAATCCGTTCTCCAACGTGGCTGAAAACAATCACTCCCCGTTCTTCGAGTACCAAGTCGTAAATTTTACCATCTTTCACCTCATACTTGTTGCGAGTCACGACGCAAGTATGTTCGCCATCAGGTAATTCTGTGTCTACTTCTGGTAGAGTAACTTCTCCTCCCCGGTTTAAAGCTACAAAACACAGGGAATCGCGATAGCGGCGGACGTAACAATAAACGTCTGGTGTTAAGTATTTTTGCCAGTGGCTACCCATTGAGACTGCGGGATTGAGTCGCCGTAAGCCAGACAATAACCTGATGTAACGGTATATTTCTGTATCCGTATCCCAACTTTCCATTATTGGGCGATTGTATGGATCGTTACCGCCATCAGTGTCGTTGTGCAGATATTGTTCTGTGCCGTAATATATACACGGTATTCCGCGACATGTCATAATCAAGGCGATCGCCACCTTCAGCATCGCTGGATCGGGGTTCAGCGATTGGAAGCGGGGCATATCGTGGTTATCGATGAAGGTGACTAGCTCTGTAGCCCCACTGTAGCGATGGTCTTGGTCAAAAATATATTGAATCGTGTGAAATCCATTTTCGGAACCTTGCGCCAGTGCTGCCCGAATCGCCACGCATAGCCCAAAGTCTAGCATGGTCATGCCTGAGTGATTGGCAAATTCCACTGAGCGATCGTCGCTAGGATTACTATAAATCCACTCACCGAAAATAAATACATCTGGCTTGTGATTGGTAATGTCGCCAGTGAATTCTTGCCAAAACCAAATCGGCATATGCTTGACAGTATCCACCCGCAGGGCATCTACACCCCGGTCTAGCCATTGTTTAATTGCTGACTTTATATACTCTCTGTATTGAGTATTGTTTTCATTGAAGGTTGCTAGGCCAGCTAATTCACAGTTTTGCACTTGCCAATCGTCTTCCCAGTTTTGCACTTCGCCATAGTGGTGATACCAGTGATTGACATCATCATTGAAATCGGCAATTTTGACGCCATCATCATACAATTCACCTTTGCTACCGCTGGTATCAGGACTGCTATGGTTGCAGACAATATCTAATACCAGCTTCATGTTGCGCTTGTGCAGTTCGGTAATTAAGCGATCGAAGGTGGTATTTTTTTCTTCTTGAGTAGCGTTTAAAGAAGGGTTTTCTCCGTCAGCAATATACCGAGGATTAATTCGCTTAAAGTCTTTTGTCCAATAACCATGTAGCGCTGCATTACCAACAAATAACTCTTCTACTTGCTCAAACAGCGGAGTTAACCAAACGGCGGTAACTCCCATGTTTTTGAGATAATCCAATTTGTCAATCACACCTTGTAAGTCGCCACCCCAGTACTTACCCCAATCTTGCCTAGTTGGATCGTAGAGTTCTGAGTTTGCACCTTCGCTGTTATTTGGATCGCCATCATAAAAGCGATCGACCACAAGAAAGTAGATTGTCTCCTGACGAAATTCAATATCCCTAGTGTACAGAAAGTCTAGATCGATCTCAGTATCTGAAGGAGGCGCTTGTATCAAAGCTTCTACTTTTTCTGTTGCTGAATCAACTTTGTATTGGTCTGGTGAGAATTGGGATGGAGGTGTTTTTACCATAAAAAACTCAAAATTTCACGTAATTCCAGTAGGTGTTTTGAATATCTTGTGTAACTGCAAACGTCGGTATTGTGACATCCTGCCTACGGTGTAGGTATCTATCGCTAGCTAGTTTATAATTCTATCGATAGATATAATTCATCTGCTAGAGGATAAAAACAAAGGAATATAGCAGCTATTAACGTTCATTACTTCTTAACAAAAATTAATACTATCAATAGCATAGTGAAAAACTCACGGTAAATACTGGGACTGGCTTGTATTTAAGTAAAGTAGACACATTCTGTTACATACTTGTTGAGCTTCACACATAAATTAAGTGAAATTAATTGTTTAAAAAATAACTAATTATCTTCGATGTTTTTTAATAAAGTAATAAAGTAAATAAGATTAATCGAAAACATATAACTTCTGTTCTCTGAGAATTCTGAAAACACTAATTATAGTGGCAATAGATAGCCGATGATAACTAGAAAAACTCAAGTATTTACTATCAAAATGGGAATCATCTATGACAGATAAACAAAAAAAGGTGAGATTGCTCAAAGGTCGCACAGCATTTTTATTTATCCACGGTATTGGTGAACAAAATCCTTTGGAAACTGTAGACTTTTTCACCCATAATTTTCTTCAATACTTCGATAAGCAAAATTTAGCTTTCAAACTAGAACATCTAATTGCTAAACGCAGACTATCAACAGGCTCTATTTGGACAGAAAGCTTTGTCAGATTGAAATCAACTGACAGCAATGAAGATTGGCTAATTGATATTCACGAGTACTACTGGTCAGCTTATACAGAAAATAAAATCACTGTACCTGAGATATTACAATGGGCAGAACAAACACTTGATGGCACAATTAAGTTTTATAACCGTAAGGAAAACCAACCTTTATTAGATAGCCTTTTGGCTAACAGAAATAGAAAAAGTTTTTTTACATATCGCCTGCGATCGCTCACTATATTGCTGCGGATATTTAATTTTTTATATCCAGTATTACGAATGGGGGTTTGGTTAATTCTATTTTTGGCAGGGCCATTTCTTAAAGGTCGTTTTCTACAGTCAGCTTGGCAGTTAAGTAAACAACTTGTAACTCCACCTTTGGTTAATTTTATTGGTGATATTACTATCTACACTATCACCGACCAAAAATCGCCCTATAAAATAATTCGTCAGCAAATACTGAGGGAATCCTTAACATTATTGAAAGCAATTCTTAAAGATAAACAAGCAGATTACAACCAAGTAATAATAGCTGGACATTCTCTTGGTAGCTGTATCGCTTACGACACATTAAACCTTCTCTGTGTTGAAACAAGTCTTTCTCCAGACAAGAATCAAAATCTTTTATTGGATAAGATTAAAGGGTTAATTACCTTTGGTTCACCACTAGATAAAATTGCCTTTTTCTTCCGAGAGGTAGCACAGGAGGGACAGTATATCAGACAGCGGATTTTAGAACACCTCAACTCCTTTCGTGTGAAACCAGAATTTGCACAAAAAAATCAATACTCAATCAAAAGTCCAGTTGAATGCAAACTAGATCAAGTTCATTGGGTCAATTACTACCATCTCAAAGATCCAATCAGCGGTCACCTAGATTACTATGAAAACCTGGATAACGTTGAAATGAAATATCAAGCATCTTGGGGTGACCAAGGACACCAAGGTTACTGGTTCGATGCAAGTTTTTACGAAAACATTGCCGAACGCTTCCTGTATGTAGCGAATCAGGATGAGGAATGAAAAAGGGAGTAAGGGAGGAAGAAATATTTTTCATCCTTGGTAGTGGGATTGTCTCACCATCGACTTTATGGAAATTACACTCAACAGCCTTTTGGTAAAGACTTTTAATCAGAAATCTCCAATTCTACATTGTTGTAATTTACGTATTACCAAACTTTTTCTTTTGGAGATTCACTCCATTGCTAAACTGACCATTGTCACTTTCAAACTGTTATTACTATAAAGCAATTGATCCTGGTAAAATTATGAGCAAATATGACAAGATTTTTAACTCATCCGAGACTTCAGAGGAATCGCTGAGTCCAGAAGAAGCCGTAGCCGCGATCGCAACTGTAACAGCGATCGCTGATTTATCCATTGAAGATGTTGATGCAGAAAGCCTAGCAGGTATCCTCTGGGAATTCGAGGTCTTTGAGGAATACTCAGAAGATGAAATTGTCGAAATCGTAGACCGACTCATTGGTATTGCAGAAGACGAAGGACTTGGTGCTTTATTTAATACCGCTAAAATTTCTCTCTCTGATGAATTAGTACTCGATGGTTTCGCCGCCGGGGTGATAGTGCTTTTAGACGATGAACTTGCCATTCCCAAACAGAAACAAGCGTACCTCAAAAAGCTACAAACATCCTTGGAACTTGAAGATGAAGAAGCAGACGAAATCATTAAGGAGGTAATTGCAGCCTTTGAAGAAGCAGAAGAGGAAGAATTTGCAGATGACGAAGATGAAACAGTAGTTATAGAAGAATATACTCAACAGACTTATAAATCTCCCTTAGGGAATTTTACAGTATCGGTTCCAGTCGATCCCGAAAACGGCGGTAGAATTCAAAGTCAGGAAGGAGTAGTGGGCTTTTCCGATGACATCGGTACTTTGCTGAGAATTGACTATTATCCTTTCCCCCTAGAACAGTTAGAGGAACTGGAATCTATTGGACAACAAAAATATTTACAATCAATCTTAGTAGAGAAGTACGTGCCCCAAGCAATTTTAGCAAACGTACCTGATGCTACTGTAGAATATACTGAATATTTAGAAGATACTTTGTCAGGAGCTTACTACGTATTACTTGATATGCCCAAAGGTTCGACTATTTCCAAACAAGAAAATAATGGAACTGCCGTCAGACTAGATGCGTATCGAGGGCTACTGACTTTTATCAGTGGTGAATTTTTATATATAGTTAGCAGCCAGCACAGCATTCTCAACGGCGAAACACCGGATTCCATCGAAGAAGAAGCCGAATATATCAAGGAAAATATTTTAGAGTTTGTTGAGACTATCGAGTTTGCATAATTGGGTATGGGGCATGGGCCAAACAGGGAGTGCTGACTGTTGACTGTTCAGCTGAGCCGGAGACTCCGAAACTCCGGTGAGGAGTTAAAATTATTCTCCCTTGTCCTCTTCCGATGCCCAATGCCCAATGCCCTAAATTTAGCAAATATGCTAACCTAGTATGGCTAACTAATCTCGCACATCTAAGAATTCGGGTGTTTCTCAATTGGGAAATACGCTTGGATGGAGGTTTAACCCGAATCGGAGTTAAAAAATATATGCCAGTCGTTTCATTGGCTCAAATGATGGAGTCAGGGGTTCACTTTGGGCATCAGACCCGGCGTTGGAACCCAAAAATGTCTCCTTACATTTACACTTCCCGCAATGGTGTACATATCATCGACTTGGTGCAGACTGCCCAGTTGATGGAAGACGCTTATAGTTACATGCGATCGCAAGCAGAGCAAGGAAAGAAATTTCTTTTCGTGGGCACTAAGCGCCAAGCTGCTGGAATTATTGCCCAAGAAGCCAGCCGTTGCGGTTCGCATTACATTAACCAGCGCTGGTTGGGCGGAATGTTGACCAACTGGGCAACCATTAAAACACGGGTAGACCGCCTTAAAGATTTGGAACGGCGCGAAGAAACTGGCGCACTGGATTTATTGCCGAAAAAAGAAGCGTCGATGCTGCGTCGCGAAATGGCGAAGCTGCAAAAATACCTGGGTGGTATTAAAACAATGCGAAAAGTCCCCGATATCGTGGTGATTGTAGACCAACGTCGGGAATATAACGCTGTTCAAGAATGCCAAAAACTCAACATTCCCATTGTGTCCATGTTGGATACAAACTGCGACCCGGATGTAGTTGATATCCCAATACCAGCAAACGACGATGCTATCAGATCGATTAAGCTGATAGTTGGAAAATTGGCAGATGCCATTTATGAAGGTCGTCACGGTCAACTCGATGCCGAAGAGGATTACGAAGATTACGATGGTACTGAGTATGACGAAGAGTACGAGGAAGGTGACTACACTGAGACCTTGATTCCTGATGACGAAGAAGAAGAAGAATAGTGCTTGATGGTTCGGCTAAACTGCTGAGTAAGATAGAAATACTCGGCAAATTTGGATAGTGCTGAGTCTTGATTTTTGAAGTTATCAATTGTGAGTTGGCAACTCAAAATTGATAACTGAACACTCAAAATTCAGCCAGAAGTTAGAGCGGCTCAAGCCGCTTTGAACTTCGGTGACTCAGTACTAAGTTAGGTGAGCGATTACAATTCGAGGTCAAGTTAGGAATTGAGGGAACATGGCGGAAATATCTGCAAAACTCGTCCAAGAGCTACGCCAAAAAACTGGTGCTGGCATGATGGACTGCAAAAAGGCCCTGAAAGAAACTGATGGCAACATAGAAGAAGCCGCAGACTGGCTACGGAAAAAGGGGATTACTTCGGCAGGGAAAAAAAGCGATCGCATTGCGGCAGAAGGTCTAGTAGACACCTACATTCAACCTGGTGGCCGGGTGGGTGTACTCATAGAAGTCAATTGCCAAACAGATTTTGTGGCTCGTAACGAAGCTTTTAAAGCTTTGGTGAAGAACCTAGCCAAGCAAGCAGCAACAGCTGACAGTGTTGAGTCCTTGTTAGCTCAACCCTACATTGAAAATGAAAGCGTGACTGTAGATGAATTCATCAAGCAAACTATTGCCACGCTTGGCGAAAACATCCAACTGCGTCGGTTTATCACTTTTGGACTAGCAGAAGGCACGCAAGGTATCGTGGACAGCTACATTCACACTGGCGGTCGAGTTGGTGTGTTAGTAGAGTTGGGTTCTCAAACAGATTCAGCTGCTGCCAAAGAAGAGTTCCAAAGCTTGGCGCGGAACGCAGCTATGCAAGTTGCAGCCTGCCCCAATGTCGAGTATGTCAGCCTAGATCAAATTCCTGCTGAAGTAGCTCAAAAGGAAAAAGATATTGAAATGGGCAAGGATGATTTGGCAAACAAGCCAGATAACATTAAAGAAAAGATTGTTCAGGGACGGATTGACAAACGCCTCAAAGAATTGACTTTGCTAGATCAACCTTATATTCGGGATCAAAGTATTTCTGTAGAAGAATTATTGAAGCAAGTCAAGGGGCAAGTAGGCGAAGACATCCAAGTAAATCGCTTTGTCCGCTATGTATTGGGCGAAGGCATTGAAAAGCAAGAAAGTAACTTCGCTGAAGAAGTCGCTGCACAAATGGGAACTAAGTAGAGAAGCGATTAATCGCGTCTCTACAAAAGTTAGGAGTTGGCTTCACAATTCATAACTCCTAACTTCTTTAAAGACAGGTCAAGCCAATAGCCTGACCTGTATTTTATTAATAAAGTAGCGAAAAAGTAGCGAAATTTCGCATATAATTCAAAATTTAAAATCCTTGGGACAGTTATCCTAAAATAAATAAGTGCATTTGTACTATTTAATGGTTGATATGGGTAAGAACGAGAAGTTATGGCAAGAGCAATCGAGCGAATTGAGCGGGATATTGCAGCACTCAAAGAAGCGATTGGAGCGATCGCACTAGAACTACAAACCGCTTATGCTAGTTATCTAGCCACCTTGGGACTAGCTGTACAAAAACAGTTGATTCTAGCTACTTACCACCTTTGTACTCAAGGCTATCCCGAAAACTTCCTCCATTTGTCATTGAATCAGCGCCAACAATTGCAACAAGCTATTCGTAAGTTAGGTCAAGTGGCCGCTGAGCAGTTGGTTACTTATATTAAAAATGAGGAAGTTGGGGAAGATGAGGGAGATGACGAAGTTGGGGAAGATGAGGGAGATGACGAAGTTGGGGAAGATGAGGGAGATGAGGGAGATGGGAGGGTAACATCTTCTTCATCTGCTGTGTTTCTTGGTGTCTCTGGCCTTCAGCCTTTTACTCCTGATACCTCTAGTCCTATAGAACTGGCAAAATGGCAACAGAACTTAGAGGAGGTTACCCAAGAGATACTGAAAAAAGTTTCCCATGATGCAAATCTTTTATTACAAAAAGCCGCGATATTACCCAAAAAATTACCAGAACCGATTTTAGCAGCTGCGGCTGCGGCTGCATCAGAAGCATCTGCCGAGGTAATGCCAGGGCCACCCAACTTATTAAACTTAATAATTGAAATTGAAAATGAGCAGCAGTCAGAAGATTCTAGTCTGACGCAGATTATGGCTATTAATTTGCGACTAGGGGAAATTGAATTTGCTGACCCTACACTCTCATCTGAACGCAGACAGATCCGCGGTATCTTAGTTCAGCTAAACAAGCTAGAACGAGAGTATCAAAAGAAACTTCGAGAAAGGGCAGTTGCTGAAGCCGAAGCTGCCTGGCGTGCTAGTTGGTTTGAAAATTAGTCATTAGTCATTTGTCCTTTGTCGATTGTCCTTTGTCCTTTGTTATTCACTAATGACCAATGACTAATGACCAATGACCAGTGACTAATGACCAGTGACTAATGACTAATGACTAATAACTAATGAGTAATGAAAAACCAGATTGGATACGATTGCATAAAGCCTTGGCGGTAGAAGCCGAACATGGCTTCTCAGATTTGGTGGGCAGACAATACCGTTTCAGTGAATTTCTGAGCCTGACTTTGGGAAAATTTCCCGCAGGCTTACCTCAAACTGAACGCCGTCGTTGGCAAGGACTAGCGGTGCAATTTGCTAGTTATCCACATTTAGCACTGGAAGAAAGACAAAACTTAGTAGCAGAAACTCGTAGGTATCTTTACCAGCTACAGCAGGAGGAAGAGGGGGAGGAGGGGAGCAGGGGAGCAGGGGAGCAAGGGAGAATTTATCAATCCAAAACTCAAAATCTAGCAACTCCAATTGTTGCTGAAGTGAGTCGGAGGCTTGCTCCGAAAATTGAGCAAAAACTGAGTGATTTACCGGAAATAGGGTTTAAAAGAGCTGATAACTTAGCGCGTCTTGGTTTATACACTGTCCGCGATTTGCTTTTTTATTATCCCCGCGACCACATTGATTATGCGCGTCAGGTGAATATCCGTGAGTTACAAGCCGGTGAGACAGTGACAATAGTGGCGACGGTGAAGCGCTGCAACTGCTTTACTAGCCCCAAGAATCAGAAATTATCAATTTTAGAACTGCTAGTCAAAGATAATAGCGGTCAAATCAAAATTGGGCGTTTTTACGCAGGTACGCGCTTTAGTAGTCGCGGTTGGCAAGAAAGTTTAAAACGCCGCTATGCCGTAGGTAGTATTGTAGCGGCGTGTGGGTTGGTGAAAGAAAGTAAATACGGCTTGACGCTGGATAATCCAGAACTAGAGGTTTTGGCAAATCCAGGAGATCCGATTGAGTCGCTGAATATTGGACGCGTGGTGCCAATTTATGCATTGACCGAAGGAGTGGTGGCGAATTCAGTGCGACAAGCGGTAATTGCTGCTTTGCCCGCTGCGGCTCAACTCAAAGATCCTCTGCCAAGTGGTTTGCGGCAGAAGTATACTTTGATGGAATTGAAAGATGCGATCGCTAATATCCACTTTCCCAAAGACGGCGAAACTCTGCAAGTCGCCCGTCGTCGCCTAGTCTTTGACGAATTTTTCTACCTGCAACTCGGTTTACTGCAACGTCAACAACAAGCAAGGGCAATTCAAACCAGCGCTATCCTCGCGCCACGCGGTCAACTTATAGAAAAATTCTACGAAATACTGCCTTTTAAACTCACTAGCGCACAGCAACGAGTCATCAACGATATCCTCAACGACTTGCAAAAACCTGCACCAATGAATCGTTTGGTACAGGGCGATGTCGGTTCGGGTAAAACTGTTGTTGCTGTGCTAGCTATCCTCGCAGCAATTCAATCTGGCTACCAAGCCGCGTTGATGGCTCCTACAGAAGTTTTGGCAGAACAGCATTATCGCAAGTTAGTTAGTTGGTTTAACTTGCTGCATTTACCAGTGGAATTACTGACTGGTTCCACTAAAACTGCGAAACGCAGACAAATACATTCTCAGTTAGAAACAGGTGAATTACCGCTGTTAGTAGGAACTCATGCCTTGATTCAAGACCCTGTAAATTTCCAGAGATTAGGGTTAGTAGTGATTGATGAACAGCATCGCTTTGGGGTAGAACAACGGGCGCGTTTACAGCAAAAAGGTCAGCAACCCCATGTGTTAACTATGACAGCTACTCCGATTCCCCGAACTTTAGCACTAACGATACACGGGGATTTAGATGTTAGCCAAATTGATGAGTTACCACCAGGACGGCAAAAGATTCAAACAACAGTGCTATCAGGTCAGCAACGCAACCATGCCTACGACCTGATGCGTCGAGAAGTTGCCCAAGGAAGACAAGTTTATGTAGTTTTACCCTTGGTGGAAGAGTCAGAAAAATTAGATTTGCGATCGGCTGTGGATGAGCATCAAAAGTTACAGGAGAGTGTCTTTCCAGATTTTCAGGTGGGGCTGCTGCATGGTCGCATGAGTTCAGCCGAAAAGGACGAAGCGATTACTAAATTTCGTGACAACCAAACACAAATTTTAGTTTCGACTACTGTTGTTGAGGTAGGTGTAGATGTACCTAATGCTACAGTTATGCTCATTGAACATGCAGAGCGATTTGGGTTATCGCAACTGCACCAATTACGGGGGCGTGTTGGTCGTGGCGCGGCTCAGTCCTACTGTTTGTTAATGAGTAGTTCTAGGAGTCCTGATGCTCAACAAAGACTGAAGGTGTTGGAACAGTCTCAGGATGGCTTTTTCATTTCGGAAATGGATATGCGTTTTCGTGGCCCGGGGCAAGTATTGGGAACTCGTCAATCTGGAGTGCCAGATTTTACCTTAGCAAGTTTGCTTGAAGATGAAGAAGTTTTACTTTTAGCACGCCAAGCAGCCGAGAAAATCATAGAGATGGATGTTACTTTAGAGCGTTGGTATTTGATGAAAGAAGAGTTGAAATATCGGTATGAGCGGTTGATGGGTGGGGCGATTTTGACGTAAAAGAATACGGTATTTAATTCAAAATCTGTGCTAAATCCAACACAAAGCCAGGTAGGACATCCTCTCCTGATAAACTACTAGGCGAACGCAGAATCTCAACATCCTGTCCTGGGCGGTAAATTTCTACTCTTTGGTTTTGGGGATCGATTAGCCAACCCAAACGCACGCCATTGTTAATATATTCTCGCATCTTTTCTTGTACGCTTTTTAAGCTGTCTGAAGCAGAGCGTAATTCCACAGCAAAATCAGGAGCCATTGGTAGGAATCTGTCGGGGTCTGGATTTAAGGCTTCTAATCGCTGGCGACTCACCCAAGACGCATCAGGAGACCGATTTGCACCATTAGGAAGTTTGAAACCCGTTGAAGAGTCAAAAGCCAGCCCCGTACCATCAGCATCAGTCCAATTACCTAAGCGCTGTGTCAGTCTACTATTTCGATTTCCGCTTTCCCATCCAGTTGGCGGCATGATAATTAATTCTCCCTCTGCCGTGCGCTCAAGTCGCAAATCTCGATTATTCTGACACAGTTGGAAGAATTGCTCATCTGTTAATTCAATGGCAGGATATAAAGTAAGGATCAGGGCAGTCATATTTGCCTTTTAATTTTGCTATCTGTAGATTATGAAGTTATTTTCAGGAGTGTTGTCTCTATAAGTGTTTCTGATTCCAGATTTTGTGGTGATGGTGCAAGTTTCCTGACAAAACTTCATCAAAATCATTAAATTCAGCTAGGATTACAGCTTTTCAAACATTCTAAAAAAATTTATGCAAAATTGGCCTTCTTGGATTCCTACTCCCCGGTTTTGGGTGAATGCGATCGCTCTCATTCTACTAATAATTGGTTTACAACACGCGATCGCCTATCTGGGAATGATTCTTTTTATGCTGATTAATTTGCTACCCAAGTTTATTTTTGTCAAGTTAATCTATTTATTTACTTTGATAGCCCAACTGTGTCCCATCATAGTGGTGGCATTTGTTCACCATTGGCTACATGGGTTTTTAGATCGCTTCTTCCCAGAAAGTCGAGTAACGGAAACAGAATCAGCCCCAGGAATTTTTCCCAGTTTGCTCAGTTGGTGGGAAGGACTATATGGTTGGTCGGTGAATATTCTCTCAACGGTAATAGCATTTGGTATTTTAGGGCTTTTCTTACCATCTCCTGATTTATTTAATTTATTAACTTTATTTAAGAATGAAGTACCACATCTGCCGACAATCTCAATCTTCATTCAAGTAATTATCGCTGCCTATCTTTATCAATTTGAGTATTTAGTACATCAGCATTTGATAGCAGCAGCTAGACAATAAACTTCCAATCAAATTACTGTAATATATGCTTCTAGAGTGTCCTTAACTTTAGAAGCTTTACAATATGGAGTAATTTCAGAATAATCTGGTTTTACTGTCCAATCGTAATGGCGAAGCAGTGTAGAAAGCACGATTTTCATTTCCATTTGGGCAAATTCCATGCCTAAGCAACTATGGGAACCACCACCAAAACCGATTAGTCCAAAAGGATGTTTTTTATCTTCTTCACGAGGTGGTGCAAAGCGGTCGGGGTCGAAGCGATCGGGATCGGTGTAAAGTTCTGGTAGACGGTGAGTCAGCATTGGGGAAATTGTCACAAACCAACCAGCGGGAATGCGATAGCCTGCATATTCAATATCTTTGAGGACGCCACGATTATAGGCATACACTGGGGGATAAAGGCGTTCTGTTTCTTTGAGGACGTTGGTTAACTCTGGAAATTGTTTGAGGTGAGACAGAGTTAGGGGATTATTTCCCACAACTGCTAACTGTTCTTTACGTAATCGCTCTCGCCATTCTGGGCGATGACCTAATTCAAATATTACCCAACTCAGCAAAGAAGCTGTGGTTTCATGTCCAGCAAACAGCAGTAATAATGCTTCGTTGATTACCTGTGCTTGGCTCAATTTATTGCCGTCTTCATCAACAGCTGCTAGCAGTAATCCCAAAACATCTTTTGATTCTTCTAAATTACCATCTTCGATACGCTCTTGCATCGCTTGATTCAAAAAAGCTACTAATTTACTTCTGGCATTTTGACCACGACCATATAAAGTAAAAGGAACATTCCATTTGACTATTGCCAAACTACTATCGATTAATTGTGTAAACCAACGACTAGTTTGCTCTACTTCGCTTTCGTTTTGACTTCCCAAAAACAGGCGAGTAGCAACTCTTAGAGTTAACTGACGGAAACTAGAATTTAAAGAAATTGTTCCTCGTTCTCCCCAATTTTTAAGGAAGTCTTCTACTATCTTTTGAATTGTGTCGAAATATGTAGCGATCGCTTTTCCGTGAAATGCTGGATACATTAAGCGACGAGTAAGCCGATGTTCTTCCCCGTCTTGTAATAAAATATTGTTGCCAAATGTGGGTTCCAGGAAATACCAGCCGAGCCGCGATGACATATTTTCTGCTTGTTCTACCAGCACCAGGCGATTAGCATCAGGACCAATCAAATAAGCACGTTTACGTCCCAGCACCCTGGTCTTAAAAACTGAACCATACTGATGAAATCGTCGCCATATATAGAGTTCTAAATCGCGGAAGATTTCCAAAGTCTCGCCCAAGAAGGGCAAGCCATAAGTACCAGGTATTTCTTCGGCGGACTTTAGCGGCCTCATATTTGAATACCTCCAGCAGTAATTAGCTATGCTAATTAATTTTAAGAGGTGCGATCGCTATCATTACGAGCGAGTGAGATTTTTTAATCAGTTGATTTGTCTGCCTTTTGTAGGATGGACATTTTGTGCGCCTTTAGTTATGGGCACGCCAGACACCCACCCCACAAAAAGTAATTAGGTATTTTTTATGTTGCCTGTGTCACCGTCCAAGTAGAGTAAGCATCTTCCACAAATGTGCTTTGACGGCGAGTTCCTTGACGCTTAGTCATTCTAACTTTGAGGGTAGTTATGTAGACTCCATCCATTAACTGATGTCCATAACCTAAAACTTGACCAATCTGCCCTGTTTTTTGATGCAAAGCATAATCTCCAATATTTATCATGGTTTTAACTCCCTAATTAACTCCAGTTACAGCAGATTTCAAGAACCTTGAAGTACAACATCTAGGTCTGTTAGCTAGGCACACAGCCTACTCTCATTCAGAATTCTGAATTCTCCTCTTGTTAAGCTGCAATCCGGGGTCGGCTATTGGATGCGGTTTGAGTTAGCAGACGAGTATATAAGTGAGTTAGTCGAAATGCCACACTATACCAACTAAAGGCGATTTCTGTGCGTTGGCGAGCCGCTTCACCTAACTGGTCTCGCCAAGCTGCATCAGCAATAATGCGGTCTATGGCAGCAGCAAAAGCTACTTCATCTTTTGGCGGTGCAAGTAATCCTGTGACTTCTGGGACAACAGTAAATTGCAATCCCCCAACATTACTAGCTACCACTGGAGTTTTACTCGCCATTGCCTCGATGGCAACTAAACCAAAAGGTTCATAGTGGCTGGGCACTACGCAGACATCAGCAGTCGCATAGTAGAAGGGAAGGATAGTATCATCTAGGCGACCGGCAAAGGTTGTACAATTTTCTAGTCCGAGTTCAGTAACGATGTTGGCAATGCGATCGCGTTCGATGCCATCACTCTGACCAGGACGGCTACCACCGCCAATCACTAGCTGGAAGTTAGGCTCATCTCTGAAACTAGACTTGGCAACGGCTCTTACCAAGGTTTCTATTCCTTTGCGGCGGTCAAAGCGTCCAACATAGAGAACTATTTTGGCGTCTGGTGCAATTCCTAATTTCTCCCGCGCCACAGACCGCGGAATTTCCCCAAATTTGTCGATATCGGTGCCGCAAGGAATCATTTCAATATTTCCCTTGCTGGAAACGAGTACCCGCATATGCTTCTGCTCTTGCGGACTAGTTGCAACCACACAGTCTACAGTTTCCAAGCAGGCTTTTTCTACAGCTAATCGCTGGGCAGCAATTACAGGAATATCACCAATACTTCTGTATTTGACCGCTCCTAAAGAGTGGTAAGTGTGTACCTGAATCAGCGGTTGCTGCTTTTTCAATTCCATGCCAACCCAAGAAGACAACCAGTAGTTGGTATGAATTAGGGAGTAATGGAACCCTTGGTCTTGCTGGAATCGCTGGAATTCTCTGATGAATTCTGGTAGATAGTCGAATAAGTTATCTCGCCCGATAAATTCAGATGGACCGGCTTTTAACCGAATAGTACGACAGTTTGAACTATGTTGAACGATCGCAGCTTGTTCGGGACTGCTACGACGAGTGAACATATCCACTTGCCAACCAAGCTTTGCTAGTGCATAACCGACTTGACGCACATATACATTTTGACCTCCAGCCTCTTCTTGACCAATTTCAATAGCTGGGTCACCATCAACAGAAATTAGGGCAATGCGATGTTTCTTATTCTGGAACATGGTTGAACTTTACCTCAAGGTAAATAATCCTGCCTCAAAAGCCAGAAATCAAGGTAATATTATCCTCTCCTCAAGGCCGAGGGCAGGTACAACGAAGTGCAAAGTTACCAGCCAAAGGACACTGACGAGAACAGGGCATTACTTGTAAGAATGCTGCTCGTTCAGTCTCTTCTCAATGCCGACGAAGTTAGCTGACGGGCTAGGACTGAGAGATGTCCTTCTGGAAAAAGTTATGAATTATGAGTTATGAGTTATTTATTTAGTAACTTTTAACTCTTCACTCCTCACTTTCTGCAAGATACGCCCCAGAATTGGTTCCTCCGCTCCGGTTTACCGTTTACAAAAGTTTTCAGGTAATAAAGTGGATTAGGCAGACTGATTTAATTTTCTTAAGATTTTATAACGTGGGTTTATTAACTATGTCAAGTGTCATGAAGAAGAGGGACTGGGAGTATGCTTCCTTAGGAGTGAGGAGTGAGGAGTTATTCTCCTTGTCTCCCTCATTTTCCCTACTCCGCACTACCTCCAGCCATCAATAAACCAATTTGTTCTACGGTTGTGGTTTGTGCATCTAAAATATCCACAAACTCACCTCTGTAGATTACGGCAATGCGATCGCTCATGGCCATTACTTCTTCTAATTCTGTAGAAATATACAAAATTGCTGCGCCGCGATCGCACTCTTGCAATAATCGAGAATGTACTGCTTGTGTCGCCCCTACATCTAAGCCCCGCGTTGGTTGCATGGCGATAATTAAATCTGGTTTTTGTGCAAGTTCCCGCGCCAAGACTATTTTTTGTTGATTTCCCCCCGATAGCTGACTTACTTGCACATCTTCTGCTGTGGCGCGGATATCAAATTCTTGCATGGTAGATTTGGCATAATTGGCGATCGCTATTTTTTGTAATAACAAATAGCGGCAAAATGGCAGGGTTTTAAAAGTCCTCAAAATCAAATTTTGAGCAATAGTAAATTGCAATACTAAACCTGTTTTTTGCCTATCTTCTGGAATATATGCGATGCTTACTTCCCTTGTAAAAAATTCAATTTTCCCCTGTTTTGCACTTCGTAAAAGAGCAATTGCATCTGCTAATTCTCGTTGTCCATTTCCATCGACGCCAGCAATTCCGAAAATTTCTCCTGCGCGCAGTTGAAATGATATATTGCGTACAGCAGTCAAACCTCGTTCATCTTCAACTTGTAAATCCTGCACCGATAATATTATCTTTCCTGGTGATACTGGAGATTTATTTATTTGTAAAACAACTTCGCGTCCCACCATTAATTCTGCTAATTGTTGAGGTGTTGCTGCTTGAGTTGTTGTAGTTGCTACTACCTTTCCTTGTCGCAATACTGTTACTGTATCGCAGAGATTTATCACCTCTTCTAATTTGTGGCTAATAAAAATAATTGTCTTACCAGCAGATGCAAGTTGACGCAAGATACTAATTAATGATGTTACTTCCGGCGGTGTTAAAACTGCTGTTGGTTCATCGAGAATCAATAATTTTGCTTGACGGTAGAGGACTTTGAGAATTTCTACTCGCTGTTGTGCCCCTACCGATAAATTTTCTACCTTAGCAGTAGGGTCAATCGCTAATCCGTAACTTTGGGATAATGCAGCAATTTCTTGTTGCTTTTGACGTAGATTTAGACGCCAATTTTTATTTTTTCCCAAAATAATATTTTCTGTGACAGTCAACTGTGGTATCAGCATGAAGTGTTGGTAAATCATACCAATACCCAGTTTAATAGCCTCATGAGACGAAGTAATTTTTACTGGTTGTTCTTTGAGATAAATTTGACCAGCATCAGGTTGATAAAGACCACTAATAATATTCATCAAAGTAGTCTTACCTGCTCCATTTTCTCCTAGAATTGCATGGATTGTCCCAGCTTCAATACTCAGATTTATGTTATCATTTGCAATAAATGAACCAAAGAATTTAGTGATTTTTTCTAAGCGTAAATATGTCATTTGCAGCGATTTTAAAAGGAATATATAGAGCCGGGGCGAATAGAATTCGCGGCTACACAGGCAAAGTCCGCCTCCGCGGACTAAGATAAAATTAAGAAAAGTATTGGGCGAATATAATTCGCTACTACACAACTAAAGTCCACCTCCGTGGACTAATGAAAAAGAAAGGTTTTTAACCCACGTTCGCCCTTGGCGTTCCCACAGGATAGGTGGGTTTTGTCTGTGTAGCCGCGACTTCTAGTCGCCCAGGCGAGTAACTATTTAAAGTCGTTATTTTTTTACACAACGGGTATCTTTACCACCTTGTTTGCAGTTTTCAAAAGTAATTTTTTTATCTACAATTTCTTGTTTGATATTCAACGCCTTTTGTTTGAGTGCTTCTGGTACTGTTGCTCCAAATTTTCCTAAAAATAAAATATCTGGTTTTTCTAGTCCAATTGTATATATTTGTCCTTTAAGTTGTTTTTGTTTTGCGAGTTCTGCTATGTAGGCAATGGCTATATCTAATCGTTTGACGGCACTAGTTAAAACTGCTTTTGGGGCAACATCCAACTGGTCTTGAGTATTACCAAAGGCATAGACTCCTTTATCACTGGCAGTTTGTAATACTGCGGCGGAGGCACTATCTAACCATTGATAAATTACGTCTACTCCTGTGGAAATTAAAGCTAGAGTGGCTTCCTTTCCTTTAGCAACATCATTCCAATCTCCTGTAAACGTAGAAGTAATCTGAATATTTGGTTTGACAGATTTTGCTCCTAATTCAAATCCCCGCAATTCTTGTTGAGTGGCTTCAAATTCCTGTCCGGCAATATAAGCTAATTTGTTGGATTTAGTTAAAGAAGCACCGATAATGCCACACAAATAACTACCTTGTAGGTGGTCTATTCGTAAAGCGGCAATGTTATCACCTTTGATAGAACCATTAACAGCTACAAAGAATGTGTTGGGAAACTGTGAAGCAACTTGTTCTACCGCTGCATCAAATTGTCCGCCGTGGGCAAATACTACACTGTAGCCTTTACGAGCAAAATCTGTTAAAGTTTCTGTTTGATCTGCTTGTACTACTTGTTCGACATAGGCAATGTCTCCACCCAGCTTTTGTTTCGCCAGATTTACACCTTCATAACCAGATTGATTCCAGGCTTTATCGGTGATGACTCCAGGGAGAGCGATCGCTATTTTAAATCCTTCCCCACCACTCGCGTTACTTTGTGTTGTAGTTTGGTTATTGCTACTGCAAGCTTTTAGCATTAGGCTGCTAGCAAAAACTGCTGAACCATAAATCAACTCACGCCTACCAAAGTTTACCGCCATAAACTAGTCCTTAAATTGATATTTTTTTTAGTAACAACATATATACATTAAAACTCGGAGAACATTTAGTATTTTAAAATGATCAATAGCTTTTTTGACTAGAGTTTTTGAGGGAATACTTTATGGCTATTTGGGTAAATGAGCAAATAGATCCGTCTGGGATGATTCATGCCTGTATTGCTTCTTGTAACGAATCTCAAGCCAAAGATTGTCATCATTCCTTTGAGAATAATTTGACCGAGACGCAAAAGGCAGCAGGTTGGGTAGCGCGATTACGCACAGTCGATTCTTGGGATGAAGTTCCTGTCAATTCTTTAAAACTCAATTAACAACGAAGAATTCACAGAGAACTCTGAGCGATTCCCGCAGAACAGAAGTTCGGAGAGTCACAATTGCTGAATTCAGAATTACAATAGGCTCTATGCCTAGCTACCAGACCTAAATGGTGTACTTCATTAACTTGAAATCTGCTGTAATTCAGAGTTGAATTCTGTGTGATTGGCGGATAGTATATGAAGAAATATAAATTTAATGTAGGTGTGTTGTCGCGCAGGGCAACGCACCTTAAATTGTTGATGGTGTGTTATTCCATTTCACCAAAATCTAGGCATTGATTAGCGGATGACTTCTAAATCTACAGACGAACACTGCAAATTATAATCACAAGTAAAAACGAACAATGTACCATCAGGACGGATTTGAAATAAAAAATTATCCGCACTGTAAGTTGGATGTTGAATGGTAGTGCCAGCATAAACAGGATTAGAACCTAACAAAATCAGTCCTTTGGATGAGGACTTCAGACTCATAGTTTGCTCGACAGCAACAGTCTTGCGTGGTTGAGGATCGAAATACTGGGTTTTCATGCTGCCATAATATCCTTGCATAGTCAGAATACTCTCATGAACTATTCCACTCACACTGTGCTGTAATTTCCACGTTCCGTAAATAGGAGAATTAGCTTCTGTGAGTTGGGCGATAGTGAATGATGAAGACTGAGAATTTAAGTTTACAGGTGGGGTGACAGAAGGTTTATAACCATATACTGGGTTAATGGCAGAAATAGCGATCGCCAATGTTAAACTTCCCATTGTCACAGTACGTTGGAAATTCATAATTTGTTCTCTGTATTAGTGAATTGCAACTAAGATGATGCAAGTGTAAAATTTATCCTTGCGTCGGCAAATATATAAGTATGCAATCTTGATTACAGAAAACTGCATCGCCAGTATCCTTATTAATAACTTGGCAAAAATTCTACTTTCAGAAGTTTATAGTGTGGTTGGCTGACTGCCGATATCGGACGTTAACGAAAGAAACACTAAAATATACACTTATTTTAAACTGATTAGTTGTTGCCTAGCGCTAGCGAACTTGCGAGGGTCAGCCGTTTACCCAGGTCTTTGTTTTGCTGCTCAATTGATCAATTATGCTGTATTTTTTGAAATTTTGATTGACCATATTTCAAAAGCCAACAGAGCAAATCCTATTAAACAGGTTAATAAAGCATAAAAATCAGATTAAAATTATCAAATTATTAACAACTACTTTCCAGAAAACTAATATATTATAGAAATTTGATGATTTTTTGCAACTATTAAGAGTTATCATCGATACCGTAGATTAAATTAAAAAACTTGCAAAAACCGAATCAATTTGGTGAACTATCCCAGGGTTTACACTTCGGAGCAAGGCTATCCCATTAATTTAGTTGGCGAAACGGGACAAGCGGTTCAAATTTCAATTCATCCACCCAGTCAATATATCTGTGCCAACTGCGAACGGATATTACCAGATTGGAAACAGCAGACATTTTTGCGAGTAGTGATTGTCTTACAGCAATCGCGTTATCAACTAGTGGAAAAGACCGCCGAAATAGAAACAGAGAAAGAACGCTTGCGAGAAAAGTTTATGACATTTGGCTGCGACTTGGCATTTAATCTGCGCGACCGCGGTTATTTAACTGACCTCATCGACCCTCGTACAGGTTATCCTTTATTATCCCATCCCGGAGCAATTCCCCACGACGACACAGCAGCTGTTCAAGCTTTACTCAACTATCCAGTGATAAAAAATCAATGCCGTATGTTAATTCATCCCGAATGGGGTGCAGGAGTTTATCCTAGCATCTTGATCTCAGAAGCTCCGCCAATTGTAATTGAATGGGTTACTAAAGGTATAGCTGTTATGCATGGCTGGAAGGAAATTGATTATTAGTCATTGGTCATTGGTAGAGACGCGATGAATCGCGTCTGTACAATAGTCATTGGTAGAGACGCGATGAATGGCGTCTGTACAATAGTCATTGGTTATTAGTTATTCTCCCCATCTCTTCTATATTGGAAATGAAAATAATAAAAAACAAGCATCTATAGAATCTGTGTCTCTAAACAACTTGTTCCAAGAAGTTAGGACAGTGGAAGCTGCTGAGAATGCGGCTTGCTACTTTCCCCTGATGAGTGGACGCTACGAAGTTAAGCCAGGGATGATGCCTTTTGGCTGCTGTTTGGGTAACACTCAGGTTGATGAGCAGGTATTTCAAATTGATGATAATTTTACCCAGTACCGTCAAGCTAAACTTTTAGCTCGTGAGGAACGCTTGAGCAAGTATTACCAAACCTGCAATTATTCTAAAGCTGCGGCAAGTGCGATCGCTCGTTTAATAATTAATCGCCTCACCCAAGAACATCCAGAACATTTTAATTGCCAAAAGTCAATAGATAACACCCTAAAATTTCATAGCCAACTCACCAAAGAAACACTCTGTTTAGATGCACAGTTGCAGTTACAACAAGTTCAAGGTAACCGAGTTGTTCCAGCTTACGCTTCTACTCTTGATGCTTTAGCAGCACAGGTACAGGAAGACCTAGCAATTATTTGTCGTTCTGCTGATGGTAGCAACTGGTTGAGTGCAGTTCATCTGTGCTATCCCAACCACTGGTCAGCCGAAGAGAAAATTGGTGGCGATTTTGCCAAAATCCATGCACCAGTGGCGGGTATGGAAAAAATAAATCGGCGAGGGAAGGCGATCGCTAATACAATGATTACCCAGAAACCAATGGTGCGCTTTGCTTGGGGTTTGAGTACCGATACCCGCCTCAACCATCATCCCGAACCACCGCCTGGTGTGTCAGTTAGCCAATGGCAAGGTAGAAAGTTTGATTTGCAAGATCCCAGGCTTTATCTGCGAATTGAGCGACAGGTAATTTGGGGAATACCAGAGTGTGAAGCCGCACTGTTTACTATTCGTACTTACTTTAGAGATTGTGCTGTAGTTAAAAAACATTCAATATTAAATGCTAAACTTTATGCTGCAATTGAGTCGATGACGCCAGAAGCTTTAGCATATAAGGGCTTGGTAGAAAGTAAAGTTAGTATTTTACAGTGGCTACAGGATATTTAATGTATAAAATATTAGGTGATACCAATTTCAACAAAGAATGCGACAAATAGACCATCTGTAGAGACGCGATTCATGAGCCAGCGCGTTGCGTATTTTCGGCAGTCCCTTCAAGTCGGGAAACCCGCCCACACGGCTGCCTCCCCGTTGTAGCGACTGGCGTCGCGTCTTCACCCAAGGATGTGTTGCAATAATTACAGGACTTACGCACTGAAGCTTGAAACCCTGATCCCCCCTAACCCCCCTTGAAAAGCAGGGCTGTTTCATTCCCTAAATAGCCTGAAAAATCAAGGGTTATAGCAATTAAAGATTGATTATTTTGTTACCAACGTGCCGATAAAATGAACAATTTTACTGTTGTTTAAGTGCTTAAAAGTTCATCTGGTCGTCACTCTCACTTACAATTTTTCTCGCTGACCATCTTGACAAATTGTGTTTGAAATGAAATGAAACAGCCCTGCATTTTTAAGGGGGGTTAGGGGGGGATCGAAAATCTAGGTGGTACATCAACAAATGTTCAAATGCTTATCAGGCTGGGCTTTAACGTTAAGTTGACACCTATGACAGCTGTGCGCCCCTACTCCTAGTACTTGAAATTTACGTATGTTTCAACTTTTTCTTGAGGCAACTGTTCAACTACCTGACACCGCAGCATTTGTTGTATATGCACTGGTAGGCTTTCATAGTAGTCTCGTTGGAGAGTTAATTCTACCTTTGGCGTGTGTAACCAATGCATCGCATAGCCCATGACTACCATCGGTCTTGGCTGATTCGTCCGATTTGGGGAACCCCGATGCAGCGCTAAAGGCGATCGCACCATCACGTCACCAGGCTGCATATAAAAAGATTCCATCGGAATTTCACCACTGGCAACCTTTTCTAATCCTTCTTCACGCGGTAACACATGAGTACCACGTGCCATTTGAAACGGGCCGTTGTCTGCGGTTACTTCCACAAGGGGGAAGTTGACTGCTAAGGCGTAGAGTGGCGTTACTATGCGATCGCTAAACAGTGGACGAAAATCGCGATGGATTTCCTGATAATCCGAACCCTGAAATGGGACATCAACTCCCAACTGAACCATTACGTATTCTTGGAAAAACACGCGCTTTAGGACACCCATAATCACTGGGTTGGCAAAAACTAATTCATTAGCAAATGGGTAAATCCAAGGTAATGTCAGATAGTAGCGGGAAACTTCACGGGGAGCAAGTCCACCTGGTTGATTTTGACGCTCTCTAAATAACTTTTCAAAAGCTTGTGCCCACTCGTCAATTAATTTTTGCTCAAAAAGACTCGGAATGACACAAATTCCGTCTTGATTCAGTTCTTGAGCGAATCGGTCTAGGTCGGTAGCTGAATATTTCGCTATACCGCCTATACTTTGAACCATCTTTGTTATCCTCTTCAACTTATAACTAGAGGCGTATTAATATCAGTCCTCTAGGAGATTTTTTTATTGCTTGTCGATAGTAACGCACTATTTTCCAAATTAGTTGCTTATACGAATTCCTTGTAACAAATAATTAAAATTATTTATGGTCGTTGAACCATAGTTTATGACATAAACTGAGCGTAAAACACAGAGAAAAACAGACCTTCAAGCCTATTGCCTATTACCTATTGCCTGCTCCCTACTATATGTCCAATTACTTAACAAACTAACTCTTTGACACTCCAGGCAATTCAACACTATCACCTGGCTTTGAAGGCCATCTGACAGTCAGAATAGTGCAGTCGGATTCAGCAACCCACCAATGGGGAACGCCTGCACACCAAAGAACGTAATCACCTTCACAAGTTAATAAAATTTCTCTATCTTCAAATTGCAGCCGAAATTCTCCGTCAATGAGAATTGAAAGCGTAGCAGCTTGGTTATTTACTGCCCAATCAGTTCTGCTCTCACCTGCTTTGTGAACAGCCCATTTTACTTCTAAGATTTCAGTGGAACGCGGATCGTCTTCAGGGGTGATAAAGTGACCCATGAACCATCCCCAACGATTTACACCTTCAACGGCTGCGTTTCCATAAACAACTTTAGGCTGCATCACTTAACTCCAGAGAAGGAACCAAAATTTGTCCGTTGTAACCTGCTTGGTTGTATTGTTCAAGGATATGGCCTGCAATACTTCTGGCTTCACCAGCCGCAACCAAAGCTACACAAGCACCACCAAAACCAGCACCTGTGAGTCTTGCACCAAACACTCCCGGAGTTTTTTGTAACAGTTCTACTAGAGTATCTAATGCAGGTACAGAGACTTCGTAATCGTCTCTTAAACTGGCGTGTGATGCGTTCATTAATTCGCCAAAGCGCACAGATGATACTCCCTGCAATACTTCCAAGACGCGGTTATTTTCTGTAACTACATGACGGGCACGCCGCCGCAGAGGTTCGGGTAGTTTTTCTGTTACGTCAACATCTGTAATATCTCGCAGTGCCTTAACTCCTAGCGATCGCGCCGCTTCTTCACACTCAGCCCGCCGTTGGTTATAACCACTACTTGCAAGGGTACGGGGTACACCGCTATCAATCACCAAAATCTCGGCTTTGTTAGGCAAAGGCATCACACGGCGTTCTAAAGTACGAGTATCTAAAAACAAGATATGCTCAGTATCAGCCAAACTAGAAGCCATCTGATCCATGATGCCGCATTGCACGCCAGCATAGTGAATTTCTGCTTGCTGTGCGAGTTGGGCGATTTCAACATCATCAATGGGAAGATTTAGAAGTTGGCGTGCTGCCCGCAGCGTTGCCACTTCCAAAGCTGCGCTGCTAGACAAACCGGAACCCATAGGAACCGATGATGTAACATACACACAAAGCGATGGTATGCTGTATCCTGATTTTTGCAAAACCTCAAGACAGCCAAAAATATAACTGGCAAATCCAGACGGTGTATAGTTGATATCTAAAATGGTCACTTGCTCGTTGAGATTTTCCGAGTAAAAGTGATGTTGGCGGTCGCTACTAAAACCCATCTGTAGCGTCGTAGATTGAGGAATCGCCGTTGGCATAACGAAGCCATCGTTGTAATCTGTATGTTCGCCTAGTAAATTTACTCTTCCTGGGGCAGTGGCTTGAGTTTCAGGTGGTTTACCAAATATTTGTTGAAAATCCATAATTTTTAATTGTACAAAGGTACAGGGCGTAACCTTCCTTCTACTTCAACACTAGGAAAATTTGCATCAAAAGTCAGATTTTCCAACTTTCCATCTTTGAGAATCACAAAAGTATCTTCAACCTTTGCCCCTGGTAAACTGGGATTCCAAGCAAGAGCAATGCCTTCTGTCAAAGTATCAGTAGTAGTTGGATTGGCAACGATTTCTCGCGCTAAATATCCAGTGGTTCCTCCTTGGTGATGTTCGCGGATGGCATTGGGAAATCCATGCTGATCGTAAGTCTGAGCTAGCGCGTGATAAGCTTTGTCAAGAGTGGTTCCGGGTTGGGACAAATTCAAAATTACTGCTTCAATTTCACGCACATGGCGATGCAATTCGGCTTGTTCACCTGAAAGCTGACCAAAACAAACAAACCGAGTCAGATTTGCATACAAACCGTAACCTCTAGCACAAAACACCAACATCGCTTGCCGTCCAATCTGTTCTCCGGTAGCTGTAGCATGACGGTATAGTGGTAAACGCCTTTCGCCTGCTACCAGTGTCAGCGCTGGATGCAACCCTTTGGCCCATAAGGCTTCTGCACCTGCACCCGCTAATTGATATTCCGTCCAAGTTGGCTTGGCGGCTTTGAGTACCTCTGTCATTGCAAGGCTAGCTTTTTGCCCGACTTGGCGATATCGTTCTAACTCGCTTGACATCATTACCCGTTTATGGATTTGTAGAGTTGGGGGTAATGGCTTTTCTAAATTGGAGATGGGGCGTTCGCGCTTCGCGTTGTCGCAGACATCGCTAATTGTTTTTCCTCCGCCAGTTACATCACGAACGAAAGACTCACGGACAGCATAATCAGCCCAAGGGTTCACATATACCTTAAAATTAGCAGGCAGTTCTTCATTAACAAGACGCTGCGCTTCAATTTCATCTGTCAATACCCAAGCCTCGTCAGTAGTCACTAATACTTCTGCTACGCCAGTTTCCGCAGTCAGCAGCACGGTGTTAGAAGCACCAGCTGTCGCCCAGGCAAACCAGTCTGTACCGCGCAAGCGCACCCCTTGGGCTTCGTTTTCACGCAAGGTTTCCCTGATTAGCTCCAACTTCTTAGAGACTTCTTCATTCATAGGAAAAACTATAGATAGATACAGATAATTATCAAGTTAATCTACGTCTGTCTGCGTCTGTCTGAGGTTGGTATTCAAAATAGTAGAGTAGCGATCGCAATTACCTCCCATTACTCAAGAATCTTGATATAGCAGTGTATCAATTGTCCTTGCAAGAGCTTTTGTCTGCCCTGTAAGAGTTTCTGCCTTGACGTTTGAGTATATCGCGCAGGCTGTAAGAGTTTCTGTCGTCCCTGCAAGAGTTTTCGCTTTCCCTGTAAGAGCTTCCGCCTTGACGTTTAAGTATATCGCGCAGCCTGCAAGAGCTTCCGCCTTCCCTGTAAGAGCTTCCGCCTTGACGTTTAAGTATATCGCGCAGCCTGCAAGAG
>NZ_CAWUDO010000055.1:0-57660 GCF_963920935.1 Nostoc sp. CCY 9925
AGAAGGTCAAAATTAAGCCTCAGAAGGTCAAAGTCGAGCCTCAGAAGGTCAAAGTTGAGCCTCAGAAGGTCAAAAGTCTATTTTGCCGAGATTCCGTAGCACTGCATCACTGCATCAATAGACCTCTTGCATAAATAATTTTTTATCTCACGCAAAGGCAAGGCAGCGCGTTGCGGGGGTTCCCCCCGTTGTAGCGACTGCCGCGCAAAGACGCAAAGAAGAAGACAAAAAGAAGGACTTTTGCGAGAGGTATAAGGACCGTAGACCGGAATTCTGGCTAATTTTTAGACGTGTAGAGGAGTGGTCAGCTACAAATACCGCAAATCTGTTTTCTTCTACATCTTGTTACGATAAACCTAAGATTTTAGATGTCACTAGTGAGTTATGGAACGAAAGATTAAGTCTTAAAACCCTTCTGCCTCCTGCCTCCTGCCCTCTGCCTCCTGCCTCACAAAATCGCATTGCTCCCCCTTTAACTTTTGATTTGCTTACTACCCTGGTAAAAAATACTGAAACTATTAAGATCAGAAGCATGTGCCTACTTCATATTCACTAATCTTTGCCAGCCATGCCTCTGTCACGCATCGTAACGCTGATTGTTGGTCTAATTGTCATTTTGGGGCTAGCTTTATGGCTAATTGATTCGCTATCACGGCTTTACTGGCAATTGTCTTATTCGCCGTTGTTAGGCAATTTGCTGCTGTTGCTGCTGATTGTGCTGATTGGAGCGTTGGTTGCAGCTTTTGTTTACTATGTATTAGTGCTTCAGAATGGGGAAAAGCGATCGCGCCGCAATCGTTCCCGTGTGACTCCAGCGCAAATTCCGGCTGGCAAATCTGATGCGGCTTCTACGACTCTCCAAGCTGTCCGCCAACAGGTAGCCCAAATTCAAGATGAAGTCGCACGCCAAGCTTTATTAAGTAAATCGCGGGAGATTGAAGCCAACCTCGCACGGGGTGAAATTCAAGTGGTGGTATTCGGTACTGGGAGTGCTGGCAAAACTTCTCTGGTAAATGCCATCATGGGACGCATGGTCGGTCAGGTGGATGCACCGATGGGTACAACCCAAGTTGGCGAAACTTATTGTCTGCGGTTGAAGGGATTAGAACGCAAGATTTTAATTACGGATACGCCGGGAATTTTAGAAGCCGGTGTGGCGGGGACGGAACGCGAACAAATGGCGCGAGAACTGGCGACGGCAGCAGATTTACTGTTGTTTGTGGTGGATAATGATTTACGACGCTCGGAATATGAGCCACTACGAGGATTAGCAGAAATTGGTAAGCGATCGCTCTTGGTTCTCAACAAAACTGATTTATATACAGATGAAGATAAAGAAGCTATCCTCGCCAGGTTGCATCAGCGGGTGCGGGGATTTATTGCTACTAATGATGTAGTAGCGATCGCTGCTAATCCCCAATCTGCACAACTGGAAACTGGTGAACCCTTCCAGCCAGAACCAGATATTGTTCCTTTGCTGCGGCGCATGGCTGCTGTTTTACGCGCCGAAGGTGAAGATTTGGTAGCAGATAACATTCTTTTACAATCTCTCCGCTTGGGTGACGAGGCGCGAAAACTCATCGATGGCCAGCGCCGCCGCCAAGCTGACAAAATTGTAGAACGGTTTCAATGGATTGGTGCTGGCGTTGTCTCAGTGACGCCTATACCAGTGGTAGATTTATTAGCAACCGCCGCCGTAAATGCTCAAATGGTTGTAGAAATTGGTCGAGTCTATGGCTGTGAATTGAATATGGAACGGGGACGAGAATTAGCCCTTTCTTTAGCAAAAACCATCGCCAGTTTGGGCATTGTCAAAGGAGCAATTCAATTATTATCTACAGCTTTGCAGCTTAATGTTGCCACCTTTATTATTGGTAGGGCGATTCAAGGTGTGACCGCAGCTTATTTAACGCGAATCGCTGGTAAAAGCTTTATTGAATATTTTCGCCACGACCAAGATTGGGGCGATGGCGGAATGACAGAAGTTGTGCAGCGACAGTTTCAAATTAATCGCAGAGATGAATTTATCAAGGCTTTTATTCAGGAAGCGATCGCTAAAGTCGTGAAGCCATTACAAGATAAATCTGAAGTAGTTGAACACGATGAATCAGCCCAGGGTTAATATATTCTGTGAATAATTTACGAGGATTATCACGTCTAATCTTTCGGTCAGCGAGTTATGGAAATCTGATTGTAAAGGCTAGCGATCGCTAAAACTTACTTATATACGTTTAAATACGTTCTATGTATGATATATTAATTACCAGCAAATACAAAACGCTGATTCTAGAGTCAATCTTTATTTTGAAATTGTTAAATACTTGAACTAATAATGAAAACAAAAGGTAAAGTAAATAAGCCAATAGCTAGTCTTTCTTTAGATTTAGATAATATTTGGTCTTACCTGAAAAATCAAGGCGCTCCGGGTTGGGAGAGCTTCCCTTCTTACTTGGATATTGCAGTACCCCGTTTTCTAGAAATTCTCCAGCAATGGGATTTGAGAATCACAGTATTCATTGTCGGTCAAGATGCAGCGCTGGAAAAGAATCACAAAGCAATACAGGCGATCGCCAACGCCGGTCATGAAATCGGCAACCATTCATTCTACCACGATCCCTGGCTCCACCTGTATTCCGAGAATGAAATTGAAGAAGAGGTAGCACTGGCCGAAGAACATATCAAGCGCGTCACTTATCAACATCCCGTAGGCTTTCGGGGGCCTGGATACAGTTTTTCTCCAGCAGTGTTGAAAGTCTTAGCGCGACGCGGCTACGAATATGATGCTTCAACTTTTCCCACAATTTTGGGGCCTGTAGCACGAGCTTATTATTTGATGACTTGTAAACTGAGCAAGGAAGAACGTAAAAAACGGGAAGCTTTGTTTGGTAATTTCAAAGATGCTTTGCAACCTCTAAATCCTTACCAGTGGCACATGGGTAAGGATAGACTGACTGAAATTCCTGTTACCACCATGCCAATTTTCAAAGTGCCAATTCACTTCAGCTACATCATGTATTTAGCTAGATTTTCTAGCGGTTTAGCATTGTTTTACTTGAGAATTGCCTTGTGGCTGTGTAAACTTACACGCACCCAACCTTCTTTGCTACTCCATCCCACAGACTTTTTAAGTCAAGAAGATGTGCCAGAGTTATCATTTTTTCCTGGTATGGACGTTCCCACCTACAAAAAACTGGCATTGGTAAATAAAAGTTTAGAACTTATATCGAGTCAGTTCAATGTTTTAACTGTTGGACAACACGCCAAGTCCGTAGCAGGTGTTAGTAAACTACCTGTGCTAGTACCTCATAAGAGGTAAAAATACGATATTATTACCAATTACAAGAAGCAAACAAATCAGCAACAATCTCAACTAGTTCTTCTGGAAAGACTGGTTTAGATACATGAGTCTGAAAGCCAGCTTCTAAAGCGCGAATCCGGCTTTCACTGTCGCCATAGGCAGTTAAGGCAATAGCTGGGACTTTTCCACCCATATCTGGCTTGAGCGCACGTATTTTTCGGATCAAGGTGTAGCCATCTTCCCCAGGCATACCTATATCAGAAATTAAGATATCAGGTTGCAATTGGGATACAACTTCCAGTGCCGCGGCGGCTGATGGAACTGCTACGATGATGGCTCCATCTGCTTCCAATACTGTAGTCAGAAAAAAGCGAATATCATCATCATCTTCAACTATGAGAATATTTAAGCTATCAAGAGCCAGAGAAGGTTGCATAACAAATGATATTTGAATTTTGTCTAACAACAGTGCTGACGTAAAATATAGAACGCTTAAAGATTTTGTCTGACTGTGACAATTTTAGATTTTAGATTTTAAATTAAAAATTATTATCGCGGATAATTTCCAATTGTTGGTAACCTGTTTGTTCGTCAAAAGTTCTATTAAAGGTAAATTCCTCACTCGCACCAATTACTATTTCAGCAGTTGTGTAGATAATGCATCCAGAGTCGAGATGTCCACCGATAGTTTTGCCTTCTCGATCGGAAATAGCGATATGCAAATGCACATCTGTAGTTGCTATTGTACCATTGAGACCGATGATTTCAAATTTTTCAGTTAATACTGTACTAATGGCTTGATTAGCAAAGCGAATTTTTGCTTCTTCTAGGCTACCAATGGCACTTAATATAAACCCTGCTTTAATGTCTTCTTGTTTGACAAAATTCTTTAAGCTTTGTTTCAAATCGTCGTGGGGTTTTAATCTGATAGCAAAAACTTTCATTAGTCAAAAGTCATTAATTAGTGGTTTAAGTGATATCTAGCAACTAAATAGCATCCAAATTCTCAGGGATTTTACTGAGCCATTAAGACAACAATATAACTAATATATACAGAAGTATTATTAGGATGCTAAATATGTCAGATCTACCACTTCAGTGCAAAAATTTGAAAGAACAAGTTGAGTCTATATTACAACTTTTACAGCAAGAATCAACGCTACGTTCTCAAGATATTACTTCTGTCCAAACATCCCTAAGTAAAGCGATTTCTCCAAAGTTTGAGATTGTATTTGCAGGTGCATTTAGCGCCGGAAAATCAATGCTAATCAATGCACTCTTGGAAAGAGAATTACTGTATAGCGCAGAGGGACACGCTACAGGTACAGAATGCAAAATTGAGTATGCAGAACTAGATAAAGAACGCGTTGTTTTAACATTTTTAAGTGAAGCAGAAATTCGAGAACAAGCAGTTTTTTTATGTCAGCAACTAGGATTTAAAACAGTAGCGAATATCAACCAAGCTGATGTAACTAACTTGCTACATCAAGGTTGCGAAGCTATTATTCAGCAGGAAGGTGGTGAGAGTAAATCAGAACGTGCAAAACAGGCTAAGGCGTTAATCTTGTTGTTAGAAGGATATCTAGCAAACCGCGATCGCATCAACACTGTTAATAATGCTACATATTCAATGGAGCAATTTAACTTTTCTAATCTCAAGGAAGCTGCTGGATATGCGCGTCGTGGTAGTAATAGCGCAGTATTGAAGCGGATAGAATATTACTGCAACCATCCTTTGCTACAAGATGGAAATGTGATTATAGATACACCTGGTATTGATGCGCCAGTGGAGAAAGATGCACAGCTAACTTATGCCAAAATTCAACATCCCGATACTTCGGCGGTAGTATGCGTACTAAAACCTGCTTCCGCGGGTGACATGACAAAAGAAGAAACAGAACTTTTGGAATTAATGCGCCAAAATGCGGGAGTACGCGATCGCGTTTTCTATGTCTTCAACCGCATCGATGAGACTTGGTATAATACTCAGCTACGCCAACGATTAGATGATTTAATTAATGGACAATTTCGAGATACAAGTAGGGTTTATAAAACTAGTGGATTACTAGGATTTTATGGCAGTCAGATTAAACAAACAAGTGCAAAAGATAGATTTGGTTTAGATTCTTTTTTTGGAGAAAGCGTCAAAAGTTTAGATGGTAAAGAAGAAACACCACAGTTTGTGTATGCTTTTAATAACTATTGTGTGAATTCTGGAAAGCTGTCTTCCACGAAATTTCGTGTTTCTGTTAATGGTTTTGAAACGCCGAATCAAAATTATGTACGAATTTTGGCAGATTGGGGAAATGAATTGATAGAACAGCTAATTGAAGATAGTGGGATTGAGGAATTTCGCACTGCAATTACTCGTTATCTGACTGAAGAAAAACGTCCGCAATTATTTAAAAATCTTGCCAATGATCTGGGAGATATTTGTATAAAATTGAAAAAAAATTACCAAAGTTCCCAACGAAATTTAGATAGTCAGCCACAAGAAATTGAGACAATGAAGGCGCAAGAATTACAACGCCTAAATCAGCAACTCCAGCAAATTGGGAAAGACTTTAATCAACATATCACAGAAGAAGTTAACCTAATAATTACTAGTTCTTGTGATGCTTTTGAAACAGATTTTAAGCAATTGCAATCACGAATGATTCGCCGTCTAGATGAGTTACTAGATACTTTTTCTGTAGCTTATGCTTATCGACGTGCAACAATCAGTCACCCTCGCAATGCTACCGCACCTTTACTAGCGATTTTAGTCGAGGCATTTTATTATTTAGCAAATCAATTAGAAGATATTTTAATTGAATCTTCTCAGCAAATAGTTGCAAACTTTTTCCAGCGGTTGCTCGAAAAAATTCGCAAATCAGAATATTATCGCCAATTGTATCGCTTATTAGATAACGATGGTGGCATTGAACAAGAGATTAGAAATCTAGAAAAACGAGTTACTCAAGCAGTAGTCAGTGCAGCTAGCGTAGAGTGCGATCGCTTTGTCCGAGAAAGTCCCAGATTTTACGACGAAGGCACTTTTTCCATATATCAATTTCGCCAGACTTTATTACAAACTTCCCAAACTTACGACGCTGAAAGTATCGTCGAAGCAGAACCCGCAATTAGGCAATTATTGAAGTTAGATTTTGAGCCAAAAGTTTCTCAAACTATTCGCAAATCTTTCCGCCAAACCATCAACCAAATTTTGAAAACTCAGTTATTACCAATGGCTGAGCAACAAGCAGATGACATTTTACAGCAATATCCACAAGCACGTGCTTATTTAGAGAAAACACTCGAACAAGAAGCTGAAGCGAAAATTGCCACTAATCGGCGATTATTGAATGTTCTGGAAGCAAATGTTGAAACATATAATTCAGCAGCTTCAAGTATCAATCTTTGTTTACAGGCAATGCAATTATCCGATCATTATTTGCCTGTAATTGGCGATACTGAATTTATTTATTTTCATCCTGAGGTATTAAATACAGCTACCAATGGGTTTATGATTTCAGATGGGTTAATTGATGGGGTAAAAGAGATTTAACATAAATAAATCAGAAAAACCCAAAAATTGAGGTTAATATAACTACTGGGAACGATCGCAACGGAGGCAGGTAAATGATTCAGTCGTTACCAATTCCTATTACTGTTAGCCAGTTTCTAGACTGGTATCCTGTTAATTCAACACAGCTTCGTTACGAACTACATAATGGATTTATCAAGGTAATGCCACCGCCAACAGGGGATCATGAATTAGTGATTGCATTCTTAATCAAGCAAATTTTGCTGGAGTGCGCTCGATTTTCAATCCCCTATGACATTCCTAAAATGGGATTTGTTCAAGCATCTGAAAGTGAATCAGCTTTTTTACCTGATGTGCTGTTGTTGAATCGTTTCAACCTAGTCAACGAGCCGTTGTGGAGGACTAAATCAACACTCAGTCAATCGGCATCAATCCCATTAGTTATTGAGGTTGTCAGCACAAACTGGCGTGATGATTACTTTACCAAACTTGGCCAATATGAAGCCATTGGTATCCCAGAATATTGGATTGTAGATTACGCCGCGCTAGGTGGCAGAAAATTCATTGGTAATCCTAAACAGCCAACTATCTCCATTTACTCGTTAGTTGAGGGAGAATACCAAGTCCGGCAGTTTCGCACAAGCGATCGCATTATCTCACCCATTTTCCCAGAATTGAATTTAACTGCCGAACAAATTTTTCAAGCCGCCAGTTTTCCGGTGTAGCCGATGACTATCAACCGTCGGCAATTTCTCACGACTTGTGGACTAGCTACCTTAGTCACCCAAATACCAGCACTTACCGCTGAAGGTAAGCTATCCCTAAACACCGTCCTCAAACCCCCATGCCTCCAAGTCGGCGACACCGTAGGATTAATTGCTCCTGCGGGTATAGTTGACGCTAAAGAAATTGAAGCAGCAGAAAAATCACTTGCACAATTAGGGTTGAAAATCAAGCAAGGAAAGCATATTTTAGATCGTTATGGTTATTTAGCAGGTAAAGATGGCGATCGCGCCGATGATGTAAACTCAATGTTTAGCGATCGCTCCATCAAAGGAATAATAGCCATGCGTGGTGGTTGGGGCTGTAATCGCATTTTACCTTTACTAAATTATTCACTAATTCGCTCCTATCCCAAAATCCTCATAGGGTACAGCGATATTACTACTTTATTGTTGGCGATTAATGCTCGTAGTCGGCTGATTACTTTTCATGGCCCTGTAGCCACATCTACCTGGAATCAGTTTACAGTGGATTACTTCAAGCGCATCCTATTTAATGGTGAAGCCGTCACCATGCAAAATTCCAACACTAAGGAAGTGCGAGTGGAGACAATAGCACCAGGAAAAGCGAAGGGTAAACTTATCGGTGGAAACTTATCAGTATTGTCAGCAATGGTAGGTTCGCCTTATCTACCTTCCTGGAACAAAAGTATCTTGTTTATAGAAGAAATTGGCGAGGATGTTTATCGTGTAGATAGAATGTTAACCCAGTTAAAAACTGCTGGCATACTTAATCAAATTGCCGGCTTGATATTTGGCCAATGTACTAATTGTAGTCCTGGAGATGAACCATCATTTACCTTAATCCAAGTATTACAAGACCACATACTTCCTTTAGGAATTCCTGCTTGGTACGGTTCAATGATTGGTCATATTAAAGATAAATTTACCCTGCCAATTGGCACAGAAGTAGAGATAGATGCCGATGCTGGAAGAATACGAATGTTAGAATCGGCAGTCAATATAATATTGTAAGGGCGAACGGCCGTTCGCCCCTACTTTTTTCCTCACGATGTTTGCTGCATTTCAGAATAAGCTTGATAAACACCCTTCACGTTGTACCAGTTGAGAAAAATTCGGGCAATTTCTAAAGCTAATTGCGGTTTACCTAAGTTAATCAACCATTGCAAAAATGGAGCCATTGTCTTTTCGTTGAGTGCGCCATTGAGTGAAAGAATACCCCAAAGTAATCGATGCAGCCAAGTCATTTGAATCATCATTCGCACTTCCCATGTAGGATGTTTTTGATAAAACAAAACTCCCATGCGCCCGCGTTGGATTTCTTTGTCGATTAAACTTTTAATTTGTTCTAACTTAAACGCTGGATGCCAGTGATAGCCTACAGCCTCCGGACATTTAATTAGTGTCAAACCTAATTTTTTCAAGCGCACACCTAATTCTAAATCTTCCCAGCCATAGAGTTGAAAACTGGTGTCAAAAAGTCCTGCTTTTTCTAGCCAATGTTTAGGAATTGCTACATTACCCGTAGCAAAAAAAGCTGCTGAAAAATCTGTGACTTTGTAGGGTTCAGCCGTTGGGTTGTCGAAATTGCAAGTATTGATAACTGCGCCGTAAGTGAAAAAGCGATCGCTCCCCAATTTCTCTTTCCCCTGCACTAGTGCGCTACCATGAGCTTGCAGGAAATTCTTCAGCACTACTAGATCGCTATCAATAAAGATAATTGTGTCTCCCAGCGCCTTCTCTACCCCCAAATTCCTCGCTGCTGCTGGGCCAGCATGATCTTGCTGAAACCATCGCACATGGGGAAACTCTTCTTTGTGCGCTGTTAACCATTCCAATGTGCCATCAGTAGAACCATCATCCACCAAGACAATCTCATAATTAGTAACCGAACTTGGCTGACTTAACTCCTGCGCCTCCAAAGCACGGAGGCACTTTTCTAAAATCGGCTGGCGATTATAAGTCGGTATCACAACGCTGAAAAACACAGTCTCACCCACAACACATTTACCCATCTCCAGGATAGGACAGATGGGGCACTGACTCTGTTCCTTAAATGATCTGCTTACGTAGAATGCAAGGTTGAATAATTCTTAGTTAATTTAGATATAACCTAAACTTAACTTTAACAAACTATGGTTATTAATAAATTAATAATTTTTTCCTGTGTATAGCGGCTTGCAAATATCTAGATTACAGATATACTACACTGTTTCCTTATTCATTCAAATAAGAATCTGCATAAACAAGGAAATTCATATTTAATTTTTTTAATAAAAATAGATTATTAATTATTTCAAACACAGCGAATTTCATAAATTTAAGAGTTTCTGATGTTAATTCAGTAGAATTTGTTTCTACTCAGTTTTTCCTGCCACAGGAAAGGAAAGTTTAATGTCTAAATTCAGTCGCAGACAAATTTTAATATTTTTTGCTGGTGGTGCTGGTGCTGTTGTTTTGGGAGACAAACTCCTAAACGGTATTGCCAATAGTGCAGAAGCAAAAACCGCGCCACTCAGCTTTACACCTGTACGCCTACCACATCCTCTACCAATTTATCAACAGCAGAAAAATTTCTTGCCAACAAAAATTGGTGAAGGAGAAGTAGTTAATGCATCTGCGGATATTAAATTAACTAGCTACAACGTTCTTGATGATGTGGTAGTGCCGCCAGAGTACGAACGTTATGTAATTGTCAGTTGGGGCGATCGCGTTTTTCCTAACAAAGACGATTATTTCGGCTACAACAACGATTTTACTGCTTTTATTCCCGTTGGAAAAACTAATGATGTCGGGTATTTATGGGTGAATCATGAATACATTAGTTTTCCATTTTCTACTTTAGTAGTGGAAGATTCTTCTGATCTCAAAGGACTACCTGACGCATTTGAAAGCGTCATTGGCTGGGCTTTACCCTCTACCAGAAATATTGAAGTTGAAGGGGAATTTTTATATAACCAAGGCGGTTCAATTGTCCGCATCTCTCGCCAGAACGCAAGTAAACGTTTCGTTGTAGTCAAAAATGATAAAAATCGCCGCATTCATGGTCTTTCTGGGTTGGGAATCAATAGGCAACGCAATGATAATTACAAAAATCTCACAGCTTGGGGAAATCGCAACCACCAAAAAGGCGACCAAAATTATTTAATTGGAACTGGCCCAGCTGCAACCCAAGTTTTCAATCTTTCCTCTGATGAATTAGGTAACAAAATTATTGGTACTGCCTTTAATTGTTCTGGTGGTAAAACTCCTTGGGGAACAGTTTTATCTGGAGAAGAGAACTTCCAAAGCACCGTTACAGAAGCAGTTAAAGCTAATGGTACTCAGACCAGTTACACAGATAAAACTATCGGCAAAAATTTTGGATTAGTTGGCGAAAAATATGGTTGGATTGTAGAAATTGACCCCACAAATCCGAAATTTCGCCCCCGCAAACACACTTGGTTAGGTCGTTTCCGCCATGAAAATGTTGCGGTGCGTGTTGAAAAAGGTAAGAAATTAGTTGCATACTTAGGTGATGACAGACGTGGGGGACACACTTGGAAATTTATCAGTGCTAGTACCATCTTGTCACCAACGAGTAAAAGCAACAGTAAGTTGTGGGAAAATGGAACTTTGTACGTTGCCCGCTACAATCCAGACGGTACAGGTAAGTGGATACCGTTACTCTTAACTACTGCTACCAATCCAATTGCACCGACAGTTCTATCTTCTGTGGAATTTGCTGCTTTGCAGAAAGCCCAAAAAGAAGGCCTTTTACCGCTACCGAGACGTAAAGAGATTGCAGGTCAAAGTGAAGATGGTGGTATCTTTAAATGCGATCGCACTAATGAAGCAAAAGCATTACCTGATTATCAAAATAAGAAACTATCTGACTTTTACTCTAGCCAAGGTGCTGTACTTAGTGATGCTTTCTTAGCTGCAAACTTAGTCGGGGGAACTCCCACGGCGCGTCCAGAAGATATAGAAATCCATCCCACCACCAAAGAAGTTTTCATTGCCTATACTGACGGTGCCCCAGGTAGCGATGGTTATCCTGATTCCCGGATTTTTCAAGTTGCCAAGTTAAGTACAGATGCCAACGCAACCCAGCAATCAGGAGGACTGTACAAAATTATTGAAGATAGCGCTGATGGTACGGGTTTAACCTTCAAATGGCGGAGATTTGCCCAAGGTGGTGAAGCAGGGTCGGTGAATGGTGCTGGTTTTGCCAACGTAGATAATTTAGTTTTCGACAATCGGGCAAATGTTTGGGGTGTTACGGATATGTCTACTGGTACTCACAATGGTTTTGATGTGGGTGCTGAAGGTAAACAAACCAAAATCGATCACACAACTAGCGGCAACGTTTCTGATTTTACAGGAATATTCGGTAATAACTGGCTGTTTTTTATCCCTACCAGTGGTGCAAATGCCGGACATGTAATACCCTTTGCCCATGGCCCAGTGCGTTGTGAGATGACAGGGCCAAGTTTTGTCGGGAATACACTGATTATTTCAGTACAACATCCTGGTGAAGATTGTCCAATTAATGATGGCACAATGCTGAGTCGCAACATTGAATTACTGGATTTGAATGGTAGTACATTCAATCAAACTCGGAGTTTACCTCGTGGCAGTAGCTGGCCGAGTAATATTTCCAAAGCTGATGGTGGAAAGGACGAATCTACAGGTGTTCCTCGACCATCTGTAATTGGTATCCACCCGAAAAATTCTCGCACCAGCTTTTAAATATGATGTGCTGCCAGATCCTCGACTTCTTCAAGAAGTCGGGGATCTTAGCCCTCAAAATTAATGGGACAGACCACTAGGTAGAGAGCTTATTCTAATTCTGAATTCTTATCAAGCTAGTAATGAATTACGAAGCGGTTTTTACGACTCAAGCAAGGTGTCAGGTTAAACTAACATCTTGCTTAATTTTTGATAACTCTATTTTAGACGATGAAGGCTGTCTAATGACATTAAAGACCTCAGTTTTAATGTTTTTAGTAGTACCTATTCTACAGTTATTAGTTAATGAATTTTTGTTTTAAATATCACCATCTGTATTGATGACAAAGCTGTTAATTATGAGTGAAAAACTTATTTTTACCAGAAAAATTGTTGATAAAGCCAAATTAATCAATATATAACCTGATGTTAATACTTGGTACTTAAATTAATGACAACTGATTGTTCTAGTCTGCTTAAGCAGCATCACCTAGTTTTAATTTGTTATTAACTGCTATTCAGTGGCTGTTAACAAGATGTCAAATCTCAATAAATATCTCAGTGATGTATGTAAATATGTGGAATTTTTATTTACCAAATTACTCGTGTTATTGAGAAATGAACTGAATAGCAACCTCGTAAGCCTTAAATGGAGAACAAAGAATGAAAGGACGCTTTCACCCTAAAAACAATTTGACCCTCAACCCATCTCGTAATGAGTCAATTCGTGACGTTATTGACCGCGTTAGTCTGAGTCGGCGGCGGTTCATCATGACGGCTGTGGGTACGTCGGTGCTAACTGTTCTAGGCGATGTTTCCATCGGTGGCTTTCTGCAAAGTGTTGATGCAGCCCCGATTCCTAAGGGAACGGGATTTGGTGGCATAGGCTTCAAGAGCGTCCCACCAAATCTCCTCAACCCAGTTACAGGACTTTTAGAAAAGGATCTTGTCACTGTTCCTGAAGGTTACACAGCTAAAGTACTGATTGCTTGGGGAGATCCCATCGCTCCCGGTGGCCCGACTTGGTTAGCAGATGCCTCCCAAGATGCGGCTGCTCAAGAAAAGCAGTTTGGTATGCACAATGACGGTATGTACTACTTCCCTTTACAGCCAGGGAATGTTGTTGGTCGAACAGTAAGTTCACAAATAAGATCCTTAAGAGGCTTTTTAAACCAACCAATTAATACTGGTCTGTTGTGCGTCAACCACGAGTACACCCAGGAATCGATTTTGCATCCAGATGGTTTGGATACAGTCACAATTGCTAAAGTACGCAAGTCTCAGGCTGCTCATGGCGTGTCTGTTGTGGAAATTTCCAAAAACGGCAATGAGTGGAGTTTCAATCCCAATTCATCTTATGGTCGCCGCATTACCGGCAACACCGAAATGAGAGTTTCAGGGCCTGCGGCTGGCAATATTCTCCTGAAGTCCAAAAAGTTTAACATTACCCCAACTGGCTCTATTGACACCGGCACGCTCAACGACGGCTACACCGCTTATGGCACACTCAACAACTGTGCCAACGGCTACACACCTTGGGGAACTTACTTAACTTGTGAGGAAAATTGGAACGGCTATTTTGCCAATCCCACACAAGACGTAGTTGCAATTGAGGGCATCGAAAAGTCGGATATTCTCGCAGGACAAAATCGGTACGGCATTGGAACAGCATCTAGCTATCGCTGGCCTGAGGTCGATCCACGCTTCAATGCCAGCACCAACCCACTCGAACCCCATTTATTCGGTTGGGTGGTCGAGATCGATCCTTACAATCCCCAAAGCAAGCCAGTCAAACGCACTGCCCTTGGTCGGTTCAAGCATGAAAGCGCTCAGGTCGTTGTGGATGACAACAACCGTGTTGCTTTCTATATGGGTGACGACGAGCGCAACGAATATATCTACAAGTTCGTTTGTGCCCAACCCTTCAATCCCACAAATCGGGATGCTAACCGCAATTTGCTTGACAACGGTGTTCTGTACGTTGCTAAATTCAAAGACAACGGTACTGGTGAGTGGCTGCCTTTGGTCTATGGTCAGCGTGGTCTGACACCAGAGAACGGCTTCAAAAACCAAGCTGAAGTTTTGGTGAAGACAAGACAAGCTGGCGATCGCGTCGGCGCAACCATGATGGATCGTCCAGAGTGGGTAGCTGTACGTCCCCGCATTGGTGGATATAAAGAGATTGAAGTCTACTGCACGCTGACCAATAATAATCGTCGTGGCACAACGCCAGTTTCCTCCAACCAGCCAGATGGCTCAACAGCAGCCGGTGGTGCGCGTCCTCCTGTAGATGCTGCCAACCCACGTCCTGACAACCGCTACGGTCATATCATTCGCTGGCGCGAAGATGGACAAAGCGTTACAACAACTACCTTTAAATGGGATATTTTCTTTGAAGCTGGCGACAAAACTAGACCCGAACCAAATCTTCAGGGCAACATTAAAGGTGACGACTTAAGTTCACCAGATGGACTCTGGTTCGACGACTTCGGCCGCCTCTGGGTTCAAACCGACCACGCAGGCGATGGTGTCGGTGATTTGGTAAATATTGGTAGTAACACGATGTCGTGTGCTGACCCCAACACCAAACAAGTTAGACGCTTCTTGACTAGCCCCACGGATTGTGAGGTAACTGGTATTACCAGCACACCCGACGGTAAAGCGATGTTTATCAATATCCAACACCCAGGCGATCGCGGAGATGCCTCGAATCCCACAATCGCCAGCAATTGGCCTAATAGTCAAGGCTATGGCCCAGCAGGTCGCCCACGTTCATCAGTGGTAGTAATTACCCGCAATGACGGTGGCGTTATTGGTGGCCTTTAAAATCTAGGACTTAAAATCTAAAATTGGCGCGGTCAAGATTTGAATAAAAAAATCCCCACTGATCGGTGGGGATTTTTTTATTCAAAATTTTACTGATTGTGTAAGGTTAACCGACAATTTTTGTTGCTCTCTTCTTGCGCTGCATCCACAATCCAACAACACCAGCAACAGCTGTACCACCAGCAGCTAATGGTTCGGGTACTTTAGCGTAGCTGACAGTACCTACTTCTGTTGTATTTACCGAATCGGTAATCAGATAAAATCTATTTCCTCCCACTTCTGGAGTACTCGGATCGCTGCCAATTACAAACTGATCTGCAACAAAATAGCTCAGTCCCAGAACTTCGCCGTTATTGAAGCTAACTATAGGAAAACTGTCGAAATCAGTATCATCTACCTCTGTATAGCTAGTACCTAAGTAGTCGAATGCAACTTTTAGTCCATTCTCAACTCCCAATGTCTCAAGACCTGTATTGCTTAAGGTCGAGTCATCATACTGAAAAGAGCCAAAATATTGACCAGGATTATTGCCAGATGTTGCATTCACGGTGAAACCGTAATTAACCAAGGCAGCTTGTGTCGGTTTAGTAACAGCAGCAACTGAGATGGCAACTGCAAAAGCAGCAATACTAATATCTTTAGCCAATTTCATCAGAAAATACTCCAAAGCTCAAAAGCGAATAATTCTGTAATTTCACTTAAATAAACTTTGAACCAATGTGTATAGGTTAAGAAATAACCAACAAAAGATGATCTTCGTTAAATCTTCATTTTTGTTAACTATTTATAAAACTTATGTAAAATTATTTTAATAAATACAGCAGATTATGTTGATATTTGTAGGTGATTATCAACACTTCTTGACAGCAAACTTTTTGTAAGCAAAACTGATTTCCCATTAAAAGTATTCAGATTTTGAAAAATAGATCAAAAAATATTTGATTGCTCTATTATCAAACTCCAATCAAAATTCTGACTTCTAAATTCTGACTTCAAACTCCTGCTATCGGTTGTTGCATCAATAAAATATATCTGGATTAGTTTCGATATAATAATGACTCATTGTTTGTTTTCCTAACTGGAGAAATTAATGGGTCGCGCCAAAAAGGTTGTCCTGGCATATTCTGGCGGAGTGGATACCTCCGTTTGCATCCCCTACCTCAAACAAGAGTGGGGTGTGGAAGAGGTGATTACCCTAGCAGCAGATTTAGGTCAGGGAGATGAATTAGAGCCAGTCAGAGAAAAAGCTCTGAAATCGGGTGCAAGTGAATCCCTAGTAGCAGATGTTAAAGACAGCTTTGTTAAAGATTACGCCTTTGGAGCAATTCAAGCCAACGCCCTTTATGAAAATCGTTATCCGCTAGGAACAGCCCTTGCTCGTCCGTTGATTGCCAAGGTATTAGTAGAAACAGCCGAAAAATATGGTGCTGATGCGATCGCTCATGGTTGTACTGGCAAAGGTAACGATCAAGTCCGCTTTGATGTCTCTGTTACCGCCCTCAATCCCAACCTGAAGATCCTCGCACCAGCCAGAGAATGGGGAATGAGCCGCGAACAAACCATCGCTTATGGTGAAAAGTTTGGTATTCCCTCACCAGTCAAAAAATCTTCTCCCTACAGCATTGATAAGAATTTGCTCGGCCGTAGCATTGAAGCTGGTTTACTCGAAGATCCCTCATTCGAGCCACCAGAAGAAATCTATGAAATGACCAAAGCGATCGCCAACACCCCGAACGAGCCAGAGTACATCGAAATTGGTTTCTATCGTGGTATTCCCACCACCCTCAACGGTATAGCCAAAAAGCCAGTTGAGCTAATTGAACAACTCAATCAGCTTGTGGGAAATCACGGTGTTGGGCGGATTGATATGATCGAAAACCGTCTAGTGGGCATAAAATCGCGGGAGATTTACGAATCACCCGCGATGTTAGTCCTAATTCAGGCACATAGAGATTTAGAAAGCTTGACTCTCACGGCAGATGTCACCCATTACAAACGTGGGATTGAAGAAACTTATAGTCAAATCGTTTACAACGGTCTCTGGTACAGTCCACTTAAAGCTGCACTAGACGCTTTTATTCAAAAGACACAAGAGCAAGTATCTGGAACTGTGCGGGTGAAGTTATTTAAGGGTAATGCCACCATCGTTGGACGCTCTAGCGATAATTCCCTCTATACTCCTGATCTGGCAACCTACGGAGCGGAAGACCAATTCGATCACAAAGCTGCTGAGGGCTTTATCTACGTTTGGGGGCTACCAACTCGCATTTGGTCGCAGTTAACTAGGGGTTAGGAGTTAGGAGTTAGGAGTTAAAAATGCAAAATACAAGAAGTGAAAGTTAAAACAAATAACTTTTTACTCTACTCCTAACTCCTCACTCTTCACTCCCCACTTCTTTAACTTGACGTGACTCCAGCCACACGGGCACAAAAATTAAAGCAGCTAAGATCAGTAATGCTGCGATCGCAAATTTACTCACCCAAGCAACCAATTGCTCTAGGGAAATAACTTTGCCGGCAAAAAAAGCTAATGTCACTATCAAACTAGCCCAAGCAACTGCTCCTAACAAGTTGTATAAAAAGAATTTTCTAAAGGGCATTTCGGCTACACCTGCTAATGGTGCAGCAAAAACCCGCAATAATGCTAGAAAACGTCCAACAAATACAGCTTTTGCACTATTTTGACTAAATTGTTCTTTAATGCTCAGCAGTCGCACTTCGGAAATCCGAAATATGCTACCAACCTTTACCAAGAAAGGCCAACCGCTAACTCTACCAACCCAATAGCCACAAACTCCGCCAATTACAGCACCCATAATTGCGTCACCGAGAACCAGCCAGAAATTCAGCTCGTCGCTACCAGCTAGAAATCCGCCTACTAGGGTCACGGTTTCGCCAGGAACAGGAATGCCTAAATTTTCTAGCAAAATTCCCAAAAAAATTGCCCAATAGCCGTAGTTGTGGGCGACTTCTTGGATGTTTTCTAGTGAAATGAACTCTAAAGACATCCCGCACCGCCGTCTTTACAAATTTTTACTTTTAATATATTTTTGCTTGTTTTTGACTAGGGTGTCAATCAAACGGGTATATGGATTTATTAACTCATCTTATCTGAGATAATCCATATATTATGATCTATGATGATTATTAAGTTTTGACTATTAATTATAAGCTTTTTAGCATTGAATACCACAAAGCTATACTTCTGTAACAGAAATAAAAATAATTTATAAAAAATTTATAAATGTCTGGTTAAATTATGAAAATTGTGTAAAAGATACGGTTGATACCGAATTTGTTAGGCGCTTATGCCTATATTGGTGAAAGTTATTACAAATTATACGACATGAATACTGAAGAAAACTCTGTCAACTTCACAGCTGGAATTACCTAAATATCTGGGTAAAACAGTAATTTTGATGTTGAAAGAGAAGACGTAATTTATGTCTTTTTTCGGTTTCTTGTCAAGTGTTCCAACTACCCTGTTAAATTCATGACTCTCACACAAGAACTTCAAGTAATTTTATTCAAACCCCAAGCAAGCATCGATTTGCAAGGTGGCATGGCTTTGAGTGAACAAATGGCTGGAGTCGTACCCCAACCTCATCAACTCTGGGTTATAGATCTAGCAGAAGTTAACTTTATGGACAGTTCTGGCTTAGTTCCTCTAGTAAAAGGGTTGAAGGCTGCACGTCAAAGAGGTTGTCGTTTAGTTCTATGCAACGTGCAAACTCCTGTAAGATTAATTTTGGAACTCACACAGTTAGATTCAGTGTTTGAGATCTTTGACACTTACGAAGACATATTTACCACCGTTAAAGATGATAATCTGGCGCTAGTAGGCTGATATATAAATCTACCTTAGGAAGGATGGTGGAGTCAAGCAATTTTGCATTTATTTAAACTTTTTGTGTACCCTCACATCGTCAAAGATAAAAGTCTGGTGCTAGCAGGCTGATTTCCTACTTTACCTACAGAACAATGTTGAGGAAAATTCATAGCTTCCCAGCTATCAATCTAGTACGGGAAATGACCAAAATCGGTCAAAACAGATGCAATTGTTTCTCAGACTCCCCAGCCTCTTGAAAACAAGGCTTTTCAAACTACTTTCAGACGATGTTTGAAAAGTATACCCTCATATCGAGATTCCTCACGAAGGAGCATAAAAAAGGGGAAATAAGCTAATCTAAAATCCTCCTAGTCCTCCTTTTGAAGGAGGAGGATAGGGTAAATCTAAAGTAAAGTTTTTGATACATCAGCTACTACTTTTCAAACATCCTCTTTTAAGCATTTTGGGGAGTTGAAATTTGAGGTTGTTCGGATGCAGGACGAGGAAAATTTGGCAAATCAATGCCGCTGTGACTGGCACTGCGCGTTTTGATTGCTAAACGGTAACTTACACTTTGTAGTTCCGCCTGTAGTTGGCGGTTTTCTCGTTGTAGCATTGCGACTTTTTCTCTGACTGGCGTCATGCGCTGCTCAAACTTACGACGGTAAATTTGAGGCAACTCTTGTACTACTTGCTCCAGCATCCGAGTGCGATCGGTCAATTCTTGGACTGACTGTCGCAATTGGTAAATTTCGGAGTCACGAGTTGTAATTTGCTCCTGGTAGAATGCTACCTGCTGCTCAACAGCTTGGAGTTGTTCTTGCAAAGCTTGAAACTGCGTGGTATCGCGCTCAAGCTCCGGCTGCTGGGGCATAAAATTAGTATTACCCTTTACTAGTCGGAAAAGTTCTTGAGATAGCTGTTGCACTAATTGATCGCGGAGTTGCAACTCTTGGCGTAGTTGCGATACTTCCGTAGAGAGAACTTGAATGTTTGATGTATTAGATTGACTCACAGTAGCTTACCGCTCCCATTCAGAATCTTGTCCACTCTTAGGTATAACTGCGGGAGTACTACCTTTGGCAAGTATTTGTTAATTTAACATTACTAACCAAGTTACTGGTAAATAAAAAAACAAAATTTTATTTAAGGGCATTGGCAAAAATAAGGGGCAAAGGAGAAGTACTGTAAATCTTTCCCCTCTGCCCTCATCAGTTCAGTTCCCCATCCTTATTCCCTACGCAGTCGCAGTTGCAGTTGCAGTTGCAGCCACTTTCGCAGTTTTAGCCTCTTCGAGTTCCTGCTTAATTGTGAGATAGCGAATCACTTCTTCACTCAAGCGCATGGCGCGTTCAACGGGAGCGATCGCAGTTGCAGGTGCAGTGTAGTTTAATTGGATGTAGATACCATCACGGTGTCTTTTGATTTCATAAGCCAGACGACGCTTACCACGATTTTGAATTTGGATATCCTCAGCGCCTTGGTCGCGAAGCAAATTCTGATATTTAGTAATTGCTTGCTCTACTTGTTCGTCTCCCAAGTCAGGACGCAGGATGTACATTGTTTCGTAACTTGTAGTCATATTTTTTAGTCTCCTTATGGACAAAAAATGGCTGCTAGTGCCGATTTATACTTAATTTTATTCAAATACTAGTATTCATCAACATCTGAAGCAACAAGGAACTATAATCTTACCAGTTTTCAATTTGAATCATTAGCCAATCCGCCGAACTTTGGATTTCATTTCTTGGATGTCCCTATTGAAATACTAGGTCAGGAGGCGACCCCAGATTTCTTTAGCAAGTAAGAATCCAGCTTTTGGTGTTCGCCAGCAAATTGATTCAGCTATCAGCTTAGCCTTTTTCAAAGGGCATCTATAGCGATCGCTTGTTTGCTCAAGGCTCAATCGGTTCGCCAAAAAGCTAACTGAGGATTGCTACTACCCGCTTACAGGTTTTAATACAAGACAAAAGGATATCGATCAAGGTTATGGCGCAGCGCTATGTACGAATTCAAAATCAAGAAGGACAGATTTACTATGGGTTACTACAACCATCCTTCAACGTCCAGGTGCTAGATGCTCCGCCCTGGTTACAAGGGCAACCCACTGATTTGACTTTGACGCCAGAAAATTACCAAATTTTGGCTCCCTGCGCTCCATCGAAAATTGTGGCGGTAGGGAAGAATTACGCCGATCATGCTGCGGAAATGGGAACTCCAGTGCCTTCTGAGCCACTAATTTTTCTCAAGCCACCCACGTCGATTATTCCGTCTGAGACCGAAATTAAATATCCTTCCCAGTCGCAACGAGTAGATTACGAAGGAGAGTTAGCATTAGTGATTGGCGATCGCGTTTCTGACTGTACACCAGAAATAGCCCAAACTAAAATTTGGGGCTACACCATCGCTAATGATGTGACAGCACGGGATTTACAAAAACAAGATGGTCAATGGACGCGAGCCAAAGGTTTTGATACTTTCTGTCCTTTGGGGCCTTGGATTGTGCGGGAATTAAATCCAGGAGCGAGATTGCAGACTTTTCTGAATGATGACGCCAACCCAGTCCAATCTGCCTGTATCGATCAGATGGTATTTCCGCCGGATGTTTTAGTTTCTTATATCAGTCAGGTGATGACGCTACTACCGGGGGATGTCGTGCTTACAGGAACACCAGAGGGTGTTAGTCAATTACAACTGGGCGATCGCGTCCGTGTAGAAATTGAAGGTATTGGCCGCCTGGAAAACACCGTAGCGACCCGTTAACAACTAGCGGACTTGCATGTACACCGCATCAGAAATCGCTGGAATTTCTGCATAACGCCCAATTAAAGACTGGATGGTTGAATATCCAACTGCTACCACTACACCTAAAAAGATAGTGTTAGCTACTGTTTCTATTGCAAAGCTAGTACCAGGAACCTGGCCTAAAATTCGCACCAGTATGGAACACAAAAATATAACTATATCCAGAAGAATTGCCTGCATTGTGTTGAAACGAATGAAGTGACTGATTTTTTCGTTTCTTACCACAAGTAGGAACAAGGCAAAGAACACGATTAGTTGTCCAAGTTGTCCTAAACTACCGTAAATTATTAGCACTGGTTGGAGCGGTAAAAGCAGGACTTGTAGTACTGGAAACTGAGTGAACAAAAACCTGCCAAAGACTAAACCATCAATTAGGGGCAGTAAGTAAGGCAAGCAAGCAAAAATCCGATCTGGAACCGTTGTAGACCCGCGCCAAGTCATTATGCATTCTCCTATGGTTATATTTCAACAGTTACTTGACCTTAGGATAACGCAGTTACTTGGTCTTGCTGGTAAATTCAGTTATTCTATATGGGCGATGCGAAAGCCCATTAAACATTCATATTGGTCTGGCTGCTGTTGAGTAAGTTTGCGAATGGCTTGACCACAACGCAGTTGACCCGCACGCCAACGGGGTTGGCCGCTCCCATCAGCGAGTAAACAAGACTGGCAAACTTGCTCAGGGGCAAGGATTTGCTCGTCCATTAAAATGACTAGCATCTAATCCCTCCTGTAAATTTTCATTGTCACCTACATTTCACTCCAGGGAGGACACTGGTTGTAGCGGTCTAAAAGGACAGCGTGTTGTCAGCTATGATGATTGGCGATCGAAGAGCATAGTTACGAGCCACATCCTACCTGTTTGTTAGTAAAAACGTGCGTGTCACAATTAGTGAATCTTAATTTATTGTATGTTCTGTTCTGCTGGAGATTGGGTGATTGACTAAAAAAAGCCCGATACCGAGGTATTGACTTTGCGAAAGTTTAAGTATATGAAACTAAGTTAACTTAATAGCCTTTTTAAGGATGCAATTACAAATTACTGAGGTAAACTTGCAAGCAAGCTAATACACAATATACTGGGCGGCTTGTCGGTCTGGGCATCACTCACAATGGAACACTGGCAATTTCTGATACAGAAGCAAGGCGATCGCTCGTGGCATATCCTGGAATCGCCAAATTTACAAATTTTGGAAGGGCAGTATAGAGTTCTGGCTCGTTCTAGCCTGCGGAATATAGATGTGGAAGTGCGCGTAACTCACTTTTCAATACAGGAAGCTACACCAAAACGCCGAATTTTCAAGCGTTCGCGTCGCACTAATCCAGAAGGCTTAATGGCGGTAATTCCTTTTACTTACTTTGAGCCTGGAGTTTGGGAACTGCGCTGTTCGGGCGATTTGATGTCGGATATGCTCGGTAAATCTTGGCAATACAGCGTCCAACTGCAAATCCTGTCCCAGCCAGGGGAACAGAGGGCCGAGGGAGATGAGGGAGGCAAAGGGGAAATTGCAGTAAGTCTTTTTCCTCTGTCCTTCATCCCCTCTAGTCCCCATCCTCTTCCGGATGCCTCATACGTTGTGGAAAAACTAGATCGGGCGATCGCCATCTCCACAGAACTGCGAATTCCTACAGATAGCAGCGCTGACAAGATTGTTGTGCCAGATGCAACTAAAGAAGAAGATATAGCTAGCAGTATTGACACTGCTGTTGTCTCATATGCAATCAAAGAAGAAGATACAGCTAGCAGTATTGACACGACTAGTGTGCCAGATGTAACCAAAGAAGATACAGCTAGTAGTATTGACACGACTGGTGTGCCAGATGTAACCGAAGAAGATATAGCTAGCAGTATTGACACGACTGGTGTGCCAGATGTAACCGAAGAAGATATAGCTAGCAGTGCTGATAGCGCTGTTGTCTCAGATACAAGCAAAAAAGAGGATACAGCGATCGATCAGCCGATCAGTCCTGTATGGCTCAAAGGTGAGACGGTAGAACAGATTTTACAAAATTTAATAGAATTAGCTTTACCAACTGCTGAACCGCTATCTGAAGATGAAAAGGATATAGATTCTTCAAAAACACAACAGCTATCGCCATTATTGCTGACTTTAAATCGGGATACTTACATTGCTTGTTGGGGACAAGCTCTAACAATTAATGGGCACGTAGAACTTAAGGAAAAGACGAATCTAGAACTGGCTGAAAGATTATCGCCAAAAAGCATTCGTGGTCTAGAACTAAAAATTGAACTGCGATCGCCCTTAGAATCGCAAATCCTGACCCAGGTACGGCGACCTTTACCAGATCAAGATCTGCCTTTCACTATTAATACCTCAATTGATATTCCTGCTGACTGTGAATCCAAGCTAATTTTGGCAGATATCAGTTTGTATGGTAGATTTACTGAAATTAGTGAAGTTACACTGTTAGCCGCCCAGTCCTTCACGATTACAGCAGATGTAACAGAATTACTCACAATCACAGCCGCAGCAAAATCTAGTACATCCTCAAATGAGGTGATAGCACTATCGGCCTCCTCTGCCAGTTTGCCAGAGCCACAGGCAACTATTAAGCTCGATTTAAAACTATTGAATCTGGTCAAACTCCGAACAACAGACCAGCCTTCAGTAGTCAACCCATCCCCAAACACACCGCTACCACCGCAAATTAACCTACAAGATCTGCGAGAGGCCACCCTGCGGACATCTCAGCTGAAAAATTCAGCTAATTCGCCTCAATTACCAAAACTGCCCCCCATTCAAAGTGATGCCAATACCCCCGCAGATGTTGTCGCCGAATCTCCCACACAGAACGAGCTTTTAGAAAAGGATGCTACCATAGCTGCCATCAACTTGGAGCAGTTAGTGATCCGGCAACGTCGAATACCAATACTCGACACGACTCTTCCATACTTGAAACGGCTACAAACTGTGTCAAGTGCTACAGAAGAAGTAAAAGATAATGCCCTAGATATATCGGAAATTCAAGCGGCTGAGGGCATACCGCAGTTGGACACAATTATCACTGAAGATCAAAACACAACTAAAGTACTAGCTCAACCAAATTTAGAAGTCCAAGAAGAATCTGTTACTCAAGTACTAGCTCAGCCAAATTTAGAATTCCAAGAAGAATCTGTTGCTCAAGTACTAGCTCAGCCAAATTCAGAATTCCAAGAAGAATCTGTTGCTCAAGTACTAGCTCAGCCAAATTTAGAATTCCAAGAAGAATCTGTTGCTCAAGTACTAGCTCAGCCAAATTTAGAATTTCAAGAAGAATCTGTTGCTCAAGTACTAGCTCAGCCAAATTCAGAATTCATTAAAGCAAAACTTTACTCATCTCCCTTGCTCAGGAAGTGGATGCAGAGCCAAGGATACTCTTTGCCAGAATCCATAAATGAGCTGCCGTCCCAAGGCTACGATAATTATCTTCCAGCCCAGCAGACGCCGCTTTCTTTTAGTGCAGAAACTCCCAATGACGATATTGATTTGGTTGATGCCAACTTGCTGTTGAGCCTAGATGCGAACACAGAAATACTGGAAGACACAGACACAGTAGAAAAAGCAGACCTAGTTATACAGGAAAATACGGTAGTAGAAAAAATATTAGAAGAGCCGACATTTTCACCACCTTTGTTGTCACAAATACCGCCTCCTCCTCCCCCAATCAACAGAAATACAGCGTCAGCTTGGTTGGCGCAAGAAATTGTTGTAGATGATACATATAGTGAATTAGAAGCCCATGCAACCGAGATTTATGCCTTGGAAGAAGAGGAACAAGCAGCATCAAATTTATCTCGTCTCCTACCTATAACTACGGTAGATATTGAGCCTTTGCCAATTCCACAACTGCATGTACCAGAGGGCGAACTCATAGCTGGCAAGTCTGTGATAGTACGCGTAGTGATGCCTGAAGTACCTCGACAAGTTGCTATCAAGTTATGGGTTGAAGATTGTCAGACTCGTTGGTTATTAGACGGGCCCCATTTACTGACAAATTTAATACCTAACACCTCGGGAGGCTTAGAAGTGATGACGCAATTAAATATTCCCTTTGGATGCTTGGAAATTCGCTTAGAAGCGATCGCTCTCGATCGGACAACTCAACAAGAGAGTCACAAAGTCACAATAGTGCGAACTGTCATCCCTCCAGACTTGCCCAATTTAGAACTAGATGAACTACTGGGTATTTAACTTAGGGATGAGCGCCACCAAGAGGACGCGGTGACACGAGGAGGAGATGCGGATAAATTCTCAAATCCCCTCTGCGCGTCCCCGTGTCTCTGTGTCCCCGCGTCCCCTTGTCTCGACATCTCACAATATCTGCTGTGTTAAAAATCTTTAGAATTTAAAAAATCTGGCGCACTTTGCAGTAAGCTCATCTTGAATTGTAGTGTGATTTAACAGGAACTTTTACTATGGCATTTGAATTTTTGCCTACGATTTTGGCTAGTACTTCCTACTTGCCTGCTATCTTCGTTCCGATCATTGGTTGGGTTTTACCAGGTGTGGTATTCGCATTTCTATTTTTATACATAGAAAGCGAAGATATTGCTTAATTAGTTTATGACTAATTGGTAATTGGTAATAGATTACTTCCCTTTTTACCAATTACCTAAATTATTACAGCAGAATTCAAAACTCAGAATTCAGAATGGGCTACGCCCCGCTACGCTAACAGAAGTAAAACATTCAGGTATGGGGTCAATCTAAAATCGTTCGACTGAGCGTAGCCGTACTCCTACGGAGAAGCAAGCTACGCGTAGCGTTCCGCAGGAAAGTCTAAAATCCAAAATTGATTGATTGACCTTCGTTGAAATCTGCTGTAACAATACCGCCTATCTCAAAGAGACAGGCGGCTTTTTTATGCTGATTTCTCAACAAATGCTAGAAAATTCAGACTTTATAGTATTGGCTTCAAACTAGTTTTAGATTGAAGAACCTAGTCCAGCGTAGGCACCATAAAAGAAAATGCCTAAGACTGTAATTACACCTAATCCTGCGACCGTAGCGACGACCCACAGGGGAATTCTCCCACTTCCAGACACAGCTTCTCTCCTCCCTTAACAACAAATCAACACACGTTCAATAAACAAAGATTAACAAGAGTTGTTCTAGTTAGTTAAAGAAGTAACTAGAAAACAGAATTCCCAGAACAAAAATTAGTAGTAGTCCCAGGTATAGCGAAGTCCGGTTTAATTCAACCGGTTGGTTATTCGGATTGGGCGATCTTTCCATAACTTGCTCCTAGCGTTGAATAAATTGCATTGCGGCGATCGCGCCCAAAAAGAATACAGTTGGCACACCTAAGGTGTGAACTGCCAGCCATCTAACGGTAAAAATTGGATAGGTAACTGGTTGATTGATGTTATTGCCGCTAGTCATGATCTCAAACTACTTTCCAATAAATTGTTCAACTTGTTTTTTCGCTTCAAAACGGTTCTTCACAATTGGTACTTCCTGCCGCACTGGTGTGAAATATTCATTGGGGCGGGGTGTACCAAAAGCATCATAAGCCAGTCCGGTGCTGACAAATAACCAACCAGCAATAAACAATGCGGGAATGGTGATGCTATGAATTACCCAGTAACGAACGCTGGTAATGATGTCCGAAAACGGACGTTCTCCAGTGGTACCTGACATTTAGATCCCTACCTTCATAAAGAATGTATTGAGTTTATTATCCTACAAAGTTTAGAAAGAGTTACAAGTTGCAACGTTCTTCTCAGAAATAGATATTGGGGACTGGGTATTGGGTGTTATGAAAACTCTTCCCCAGTCCCCAGCCCCCATTAAGCTGCTTCTGCGGAAGTTGTTTCAGGGTTTGGTAGGTATTTGAGCAAGACGCCGCGATCGCCAATAACAAATCCCTGTTCTGGTTGGAAGAAAACAATTTTATACAAATTAGCAGCTACTTCTTCTACCTCACGGTCTTTTTGCCAGGTTTTGCCGCCGTCGGTACTTTGTAGTAAGTTACCGCTACCGCCACCTATCCAAATTTCATCGGGTGTGCGGTATGCCAAATCCAGTAAACCCCAACTAGTCGATAACTCTGGAAATTCTGCTTTTTGCCACTCCTCAGGTTTAGTTGGTTCGCTAAACTGGATTTGACCTCCTCTGGCTAGCATCCACAACTGACCACTGTCAGCAAAACCCATATTTTCTACCCGGCGAGAACTATTGCGGTTGTGGGGAACCCAAGCATTTTGCCCTGGTTCCCAAGTTGAGTAGAAATTACCTTTTGCGGAAACGGCAACATATTTGCCATCGGCAGAACGTTCTAAGTTACGCACTACACCAACTGCTGATTCCACTTGGGCTTTCCAGTTTTTGCCGCCGTCTGTGGTCTGATAGATGGCTCCCACATCAGTAGCCAACTCGGCTGTGTTATCTGCTAGTGCTTTAACTGCGATCGGGTTACCCGGTAGCTTTTCGCTCAGAGAAATCCGCGACCAAGAAGCACCTTCATCAGTGGTATGAATTAAAAATCCAGGTTCTCCGGCAATCCAACCTTCTTTACCCAGAAAACTTACTGAGTTAAAGCGATACTTTTGTTCATCTAATTGTAGTGATATTGGTTTCCAACTATCACCTCCGTCATTAGTTTCCAACAGAGTCGCACTGCTACCTACTAAGTAGCCGTGCTGAGGATTATTAGTAAAAGCAATATCCAGCAACTTCGCATCTGTTGGCACAGAAATGATTTTCCAAGGGTTGTAGCTAACAGAGGGAATTTTGCTACAACCTATACACATCAGGACTACGAGTAATAAGGCAAATATTCGTTGCCAACTTTTCAAAATTGAATGCATCAGTATCTCTTAGATTGGTTCTAAATTTGTGTAGGGGTTTTCTAAAAGGTTTACCTTAAGGGCTATAGTCGCTCTACAGACTCGGTAAAACAGAATGAAAGCTTTAGTTAATACTCAGCACTCGTGTACAGACGCGATTAATCGTGTCTCTCAGCACTCTCAAGCGGGTCTTATTGTAAGCCGTAGAGACTGACAAAAAATAAAAAAGCAAGAGCCAGAGCGCCAAAAATTAGGATATTCTTTTGGCCTGGCGTCAGTTGGTTAACACCAAAACCGTAACCGAGATTTGCTTTGAAGCCCGATGCAGTACCCGCAGGACCGATGTTAGCAAAAGCAGTTTTCTTTGCAGTACAAACTGGACAACGCCAATTTATGGGCAGTTCTGCAAAGGGTATTCCTAATGGAATATCATGTTTGTCGTCTCCCTTCTCAGGTTCATAAATATAACCGCAGGCGCGACACTCATAGCGGTCTAACACTGAAGTCTCAACAGCTGGTTCGCTCATGGCTAAGGCCTCGCAGAGGAGAAATCTTAAATATACGTTAAAAATTATGACATAACTGTTAGACTTTTCTATCAATACCAAAAACGAATCAAATACCTGAAGTGCATTTGTTTCGTAGATTTCAGAAAAATCAAACAGATATAATGTAAAAGAAAGTAACGTAAATCAAGGGATTGGGTACTGGGAATTAGGTATTGGGGACTGGGCATGGGGCATTGGGAAGAGGTAGAGGAGTAGAGGGGCAGACGGGAAAACTTGCTGCAACTTCTCCCCTGCTTCCCCACTCCCCAGCGATGCACTGAGCTTGTCTAAGTGTCCCTAGTCCCCAATCCCCAGTGCCTAATCCCAACCTAAAATACTCCATAAGCGGTAGATACTCATTGTGTTTGTCCTCAGCGGTTACGAGTACCTTCTAGGCTTCTTAATAGTCTGTAGCCTAGTTCCTGCCTTAGCGCTCTCAGCATCCAAGCTCCTACGACCCAGCGGTTACAGCCCTGAACGGCGTACCACTTACGAATCTGGCATGGAACCCATCGGGGGAGCCTGGATTCAGTTCAATATCCGCTACTACATGTTTGCTCTGGTCTTCGTGGTTTTTGACGTGGAGACTGTATTCTTGTATCCTTGGGCGGTAGCTTTCCACCGTCTGGGGCTATTGGCATTTATTGAAGCGCTAATCTTTATTGCAATTCTTGTAGTCGCTTTAGTTTACGCATGGCGTAAAGGAGCTTTGGAATGGTCTTGAATTCTAACTTAATAACCCAGGACAAAGAACGAATCATCAACCCGATTGAGCGTCCGACAATCACTCAAGACCTTTCAGAAAACGTGATTTTGACCACGGTTGATGACCTCTACAACTGGGCGCGGCTTTCTAGTTTGTGGCCGCTGTTGTTTGGTACTGCTTGCTGCTTTATTGAGTTTGCAGCTTTAATTGGGTCACGATTTGATTTTGACCGTTTTGGGTTAATTCCTCGTTCTAGCCCCCGCCAAGCTGATTTAATCATTACGGCAGGGACAATTACTATGAAGATGGCACCCCAATTGGTGCGTCTTTATGAACAAATGCCTGAGCCGAAGTATGTAATCGCGATGGGTGCTTGCACGATTACTGGCGGGATGTTCAGTGTTGATTCTCCAACAGCAGTGCGCGGAGTTGATAAACTGATTCCTGTGGATGTGTATTTGCCTGGTTGTCCTCCTCGTCCGGAAGCAATTATCGACGCGATTATTAAGTTGCGGAAGAAAATCGCTAATGATTCGATGCAAGAGCGGGATAAAATTAAGCAAACTCACCGCTATTACAGCACGACTCATAATCTCAAGCCAGTGGAAGAAATCTTAACTGGTAAGTATATGCAGTCAGAAACTCGCTTTACACCACCGAAAGAATTGGCAGAAGCGATCGGTATGCCAGTACCACCTGCATTGCTGACAGCGAAGAAAGAAAAGGAGGAACAACCCCGTGGCTGAAGAAGAATCTAAACCAGTACCAGCAGCTAAAGAAGAGTCTTTGGTAGAAGCTGGTAAAGTTTCCCAGTGGTTGACGGAAAATGGTTTTGGCCATGAGTTTTTGGCACCAGACAAAAATGGGGTGGAGATAATTAAGGTGGAGCCAGATTTCTTGCTCCCCACCGCTACAGCCCTCTATGCTTATGGGTTTAATTATCTCCAGTTTCAAGGTGGTGTTGACCTTGGTCCAGGACAGGAATTAGTGAGTGTGTATCACTTGATTAAAGTGGGTGATAATAGCGATCGCCCTGAAGAAGTCCGGTTAAAGGTGTTCCTACCACGAGAAAATCCCGTGGTGCCTTCAGTGTATTGGATTTGGAAGACCGCTGATTGGCAAGAGCGCGAGTCTTACGATATGCTCGGCATTATCTATGAAGGACACCCAAATCTCAAGCGAATTTTGATGCCGGAAGATTGGGTAGGTTGGCCTTTGCGGAAAGATTACGTCTCGCCTGATTTCTACGAGTTGCAAGACGCTTATTAATTAAGTAGTGCTGAGTTTCAGCAGTGATTAACCCCTTTCCGGTGGCGGAGAGGGGTAATGTTTTTTTAACGCAAAGGGGCGCAAAGGAAAGCGCAGAGGTTCGCAGAGGAGGGAAAGATGCGATGTCGCAAAGGCTCAACGTACGCGGAATCATTGATTAGTGTGTTGTCTTGTTGCTACTTTGAAGGCTTACTCAATGCTTTAACAAGATCGTCTTTTTTCATTTTAGTGATGCCAGTAATTCCTTGTTTCTTCGCCATGACTTTTAGATCAGCCGTTGTCATTGTTTGCAGAATACCAATGTCAGTAATTGTCTCTGGCATTGGTTGAGGAGTTAGATAAAAAACTTGATTTAAAGCATCAAGTTTTTTACCTTTGGTAATGCCACACTTCAGATCAACAATTGGATCTAATGTCTTCCAATATTGACGAGGAGCTTCATCAATTCGGTTTGTAGCTATAGCAGGTTTAAGTGCTTTGAGAACACTATCTGGTTGCTTGACTAAGTACTCTAATGCTGCTTTAATTTCATCCCTAGTAGCTTTAGAGAGATTGATTTTTGGAATTTCTTCTCCTGCCAGTACTTTTGTGACTTCAACTGTCTCATTACTACCATCGGTAATAATGCACCAAACGCGATCTAAGCGAGCGGCTTCTGCAATTGCATAAATGAAAGAGTTAGCAATTACTTGATACTTATCTTTGCCAGTTTCTTTCACAATCACTGGAATCCAATTTCTTCCCCCCTTTTGGTTGAGCAAATGAGCTGAAGCTTTAATTAAGAATTCAGGTGCATCAGTTCCTTCACCAGGATCAATTTCATCCAAATATAAATGCATTAAATTTCCAATATCGCTGAGGCTACTCATTGTAAAAAATACTCCTTTGCTAGATTTTTATAATATTCATGAGCAGATCGATCTCGATAAACCGCAGGAATACGCGAGAAAGCTGAACCAGCTATGTTAGCGTAGCTTGGAACCTCATGAATACGAAGGTCTCTGTTGGCATTGGTATACTTGGGATAGAAGTAGGACAGTAAATCAAATCCCTCTTTCTTAGCAGTTTTAAGAATATTATTAATTTCTTGTTGAGCAACTGCCAACTGAGGTGGTGTCATCTTTTCCCCATTGAAAAAAATTGGCAATGGAATTGGGCTACCATCAGCTTTTTCAGATTGGACTTGAGGAATAAATTTCTTGATTGCTATTGCTGCATTTTCTAAAGAGAAAAGATTGTTATGCTTTGTGGGAATGAGAACGACATCAGCCGCATATACAGCTAACTGGCTAAACACCCGCCAGTTGGGTGGCGCATCTATCAAAATATAGTCGTATTCTTGTCTTGAGAATTCTAGCTTCTGATAAAGAGTGTGAGATTTTAAGTGATTACGCAACAGATTTTCAGGTGCATCTGTTAGTTCTCTATCGGCAGGAATAACATCAAATCTAAGTTCTAAATTAAGCTTCTTTAGAGGAAATTTATATGGGTGTAGAGTACTTTGAAGTTCTATACCCCGTTCCCTAAGAGCCTCAAATACACTACCTTTGCTTAGTGGAAGACCTAAAGAACTCGTTAAATCTTGTTGGTTTGGATCGAAATCGATCGCTAAAACCTTTTTCCCTAAAAAAGTTAAGATAGCTGCCAAATTGACGGTAGTTGTCGTTTTACCTACGCCACCTTTGTTGTTATAAACTGCGATGGTTAAGGCTTTAGCCGGATTTTCAATTTTTTTCCGAATTGAAGCGACTATATTATCAATATTATCTGCATCAAGTGGAAGACACCGTGTTGCAGGATAAATCACTTTTCCATGCTTGCAAAACAGTTGAATATGGCAAGAATTAGTAATAATTCCCCACTGTACGGTTTGACAATTAGGTGCAAGTAGATAACGCTTCAGTTGATTAACCGTTTTTTGATACTGTGCAGCATCTTCAGATAAGTTAATATCCCTCCCTTTCAACTCCACTAGAAGGTATGGATTAGATTTTGTATGTAAAAACATATCATCTTCAATGGTTTTTCTGGCTGCTTTATCAACAGCTCCCTCGCCAGTATTATATTCAGGATGAATTTCTTCAGATTCAAATCCTAATGCTCTCAGCAAGTGAGAGGCGAAAAGATGATCTACAACAGGTTCTGATGCATTTTCGGGCAGGCTTTGTAGGGCTGCTCGAAGACTAATAATTGTCATGCTCATAGTGTGGGGTGACTTCCAGCAATGTCTAAGTCTAGTGTTCCCACTTCAGGACAATTATTTATTGTGTTTGTCTATCATTTATCGAAAAAGTTACAAAATTACTCTAATAACCAACCAAAAACGGATGCCACGCTCAGATTTAGCTCATTAGCAAAAGATGGAACTGGAAGTGTTTGTTCTGGTTCATCAAACGCCTCTGGTTGCTGTTTTGGAAGATAAACAAATATTGTTCGCTCATTTGGGTCAATTAACCAACCCATTTGAGTGCCAAAATTGAGGCAACGCAAAATATTTTTGGTCACTTTTGTTTGACTTTGGTCTGGTGAGAGAATCTCAATTGTCCAGTCAGGAGCTATTAAAAAGGTATTAGCAATTTCGCCTTTTTCGTCACGCGGAATTCTTGCCCAAGTAAACACAGACACATCTGGAACTATTGAGCGTCCATCAAATGTGCAACGTAACTCTGAAAATGCTCGTGCAATCTTTTGAGGTTTAAGAATTACGTTGACGGTAGTACAAAACTCGGTTTGAATTGTGCTGTGCTTACCCTGTGGCATTGGTTTCTGGATAATTTGCCCATCAATATATTCGCTAGCCGGTTCTGTTTCTGGTAGCTTGAGAAACTCCTCTAAAGTTATCGATTTAGATGGGGTCTGTACCATTAGGGTTTTATTGCAAAAAGGAGTTTGATTAGTTTTATCTCAATTTTAATGCACAGCTACCGAATAAAAATAAATGGTGCGATCGCGCTTTGCGACAACGCACCCTAGACAGAAACGGCGAGTCAAGACAATTATTCCACAGCCTTCACTGTTGGGTTGACTGCTGGGCGTCCTTTTTTGCGATCCGATCTGCGCGTTCCACCAGCCATCTCATATTCATCACTATTTTTGCCATAGCGAGATGCGACATTCAGTAGCATCTGCTCAGAATAAGTGTTCAACTCACGTTCTGCTTCTACTAATGCATTCTGTGTCTTGTGTACTATTGTTTGTGCTTGATTATAAGCGGCTAGCTTCTCTCGTAACTCAATGACTTTAGTGTTGTAAGTAGTAATTGAAAACCCATTACCAAAATCCAATTCAGAGTTAATTGTTTGCATTCCTTCAATCCGTCGTTCAGCTTTAGTCAGTGCAATGGAATTTCGTTTTTTTTGCGTCATCTAGTTTTCCTTTTTGAATTAATTTATAAATAACGTTGATGGCACTAAACACTGAGTTATTTATATATCATTAGAATACGCAATGAACAGATGTACCAGCCACAGTAAAGTTACAGAATTTTCAGAGCATTGGATGGGATTGGTTAAGCGGACAGATACGAGTATATTTGCGGAAATTTGTTAAGAAAAGCTGGTTTAAAAGTTGCAAAAGCTAGTTTAGAAGTCGCAAAAGCTAGTTTAGAAGTCGCAAAAGCTGGTTTAAAAGTCGCAAAAGCTGGTTTAAAAGTTGCAAAAGCTGGTTTAGAAGTCGCAAAAGCTGGTTTAAAAGTCGCAAAAGCTGGTTTAAAAGTCACAAAAGCTGCTTTTCAAGCGAGGAAACTTAATCACGTTTATAAGCTAGCATCCATAAAGAATATGCCAGGTATGTTTGGGAGTAAAAAGTGAGGAAAATTTGGCTACTGGGTTTGACATTAGTTACTTTGGCGATGGTGTTGTGGTTTAATATGCGTTCTTTACCAACATCAATACCAACCGTTGCAACTTTACCAGCAAAACCTATCCGCTATGAACAGCGCACCTTGCCCCAAAGCATAGCGAATATTCTATTTATTCCAGCCAATAGCCGATTTTTGGTAACTCCTGCGTTATCACAAAAAGTAGACACTGTAGAAAAATTTGCCCAAAAGTATAAAGCGATCGCCATCTTCAATGCAGGCTTTTTTGACCCAGCCAACCAAAAAACTACATCCTATGTCATCATACAAGGAAAATTAGTCGCTGACCCCAAGCAAAACGAGCGCTTAGTAAACAATCCCAACTTAAAATCTTACTTGGGTCAAATTTTGAATCGCACAGAATTCCGTCGCTATCTATGCGGACAAACTGTTAAATATGATATTACTTTGCACAATCAATCAGCACCAGCAGGTTGTCAATTGGTCGATGCTATGGGTGCTGGGCCGCAACTATTACCAGAACTCACCTTAGCAGAAGAAGGTTTTGTCGATAATACTAATAAACGAGATGCACTCGGTAGCAATCAACGCAATGCTAGAACTGCTGTAGGAATTACACATGATGGCAGTATTGTTTTAGTCATGGTGGCTCAAAACCCCTCAATTGGCGGTAACTCTGGAATTCCCTTACCAGCGCTGGCAGATTTGATGAAAACCCTTGGTGTAGAAAAAGCGATGAATTTAGATGGTGGGAGTTCGTCTTCGCTTTACTACAAGGGTAAAACCTTTTACGGAAAAATTGATTTAGAGGGAAATTCCATTAAGCGACCTGTGAAATCAGTTTTATTGGTTCGGGAAAACTAACAAAACCAGGTTGCGCTAAATCTCAAATAAAGACGTTTTATATTATACAACGTATAATATAAACCTGGCTAAGAGTGGGAACAGAAAGTAGAAAAGACTGTTAAGAGTTTTCTATTCCCTGTTCCCTTTTTCGATGAGTAAGTGAGTCAAGGTTATATGAAACTAATTAAGAAATTTTTAGCATTCTGTTTTCTTTTATTTGGCATTCCATTGTCTGCGGTGATGCTCTGGGATATTATTAACCCCAAAACTACCAATAAAGACAAACAAGATGCTGTAGCAGCTTTAGCTATTTTCACTGTTCCCTCAACAATGATCGGAGGTTGGTTGAGTTGGTCTTTAGTGCAGCAAAACAAAAAAGAAAAAGCGTTACTTCTTGAATCGGAACAAAAACGTCTTCAGTTGGTGTTTTTAGAATTAGTTGAGAGCAATTCTGGAACGATAACGGTATTGCAAATGGCGAAAAATTCTGAGATATCAACCGAGAAGGCTAAAGAATATCTAGATGAGAAAGCTAAGGAACTCAATGCTTCTTTTGAAGTTAGTGAAAATGGAAATATTTTGTATCGTTTCTCGTAAAATTTATAACTTTCCAATCAACAATCGATGATAGCAATCAGATTTGATTTTGAGAAAAATACCGGACACTTAAAGGCAAGAGGCAATTAATCTTTCTTTATTGGCTATTGGGCATTGGTGATTTAATGTATCAAAACAATTGTGCATGATATCAAAATCCTTGTAGAGAAGTTGCATTGCAACGTCTCTACATCTATCTGGATTCATACTTGCGGAAGATGTAATCTTCACCAAGATAATTGTCATTATGGCAATAGGGTAATGTACAAGCGCTCTTTGTAGCACTCTGGAATAGTTGTATGGATACTTACACCAAAAAAACAACTTTTAATACATTTGTTTCTGAGATGACTGATGAAGATTGGTTTAGCTTAGGAAAATCTGATGCTTGGGCTGGACGGTCTAAAATGTCACCAGAACAAGATTCTCAAGCGGCGAGTATGTATGACTTAGGTTACAGCGAAGGCAAAACTCAACGTCCACCAACTCAAACAATAAAACAGAATTCTGAATTCTGAATTCAGAATTCAGAATACTCCAATTAGAAATCGCTAAAATCAAATATTTAAATCGCGCAGAGCTAAACGAATTTGTTCTATACGTCTGCGGTTAACGCCGAGATCGGACTCTCCGACACGAGATGCCGATCGCACATGAATTACTGATTCATTGGGAGGGAAATAAAACTCTACATCATCGATAAATTGAAAGATGCGGCTTTTAGAAAGAGCGTGGATGTAGTTATCTGTTTGTTCGATAACCTTTGTGCGGGGAACAACGGTGAGAACTTTGAGTAAAATTTCTTTTGCTGCATCGCGGTTTATTTGATAAGCGATCGCGTCAATAGCATGTTTAGAATCTCCGTTTTGACTGACAACACAGTTGTTTGAAGCCGGACAAGCACTAAGATGACCGTTATCAACTCCCAAGCTAGAAGCAGCCCAGGTAGCGCTAGCAGGAAGTAAAGTTAGGAGTATTGTAAGAGTGACACTCCACAGGAGTCGGTGGGCGTAGGCGTAACCCAACCCAGGCATCGCTGTTAGCAGACGAAACATGATAAATTTACTCTTGAAGGTTTGACTCAATTATTTTCGGTCATTTTGGGGCAGTTCAGCGATCGGCATTCCTTTTGCTACCAAGAAGAAGACTTTTCAAACAACCTCTTAAGGACTTCCTAGAGAAAAAGCTTAGCTAATAAATTATTTACTGTTCTAACAAATTAACCTTGTTAAGTTACTCAGCAGGTGCAGTTCTCACCTGATGTTGTGACACCCAACAGGAGTATAGAAACTTTGCTCAGGCTTTCTTCAGAATCTCCTCTATTTATTGTATTAATCATTATTAGTTTTTTAGTAGTAACTTTTTCAACTTGGTTATCATCTCAACCATTTACTTTCAGACCTTTTGGGCTGAGTGATATTATACAACTACTGACACTGCTATTATTTATTTCTTTGTTGGTCGAACGTTCTTTAGAAGTTTTTATAACTACCTGGCGAAGCTCATTTATCGAAGAATTGGATATTGAAATTCAGCGACAAAAAATTGTGATTGACGAAAAATTAAAACTAGTCAATGAGCAAAATAAACCAAGTAATATTGCTAACTTTAAATCTAACCAAACCAGTATTCTCCCGCCTGAAGGAATGAGCTTAGAACAACAAATTATCCAAAATTTTATCCAGAGCCAAGAAGAAGTATTATTAGTAGTCAAACCAGAACTTGATGATTTAAACGTAAAAGAACGCCAAAGAGCAGCCTATAAAGCTGATACACGAACAATCGCACTATGGACATCGCTTTTATTCGGTCTTTTAATCAGCGCAATTGGTATTCGTTCAATCGAACCATTGGTAATTATCGATTCAAATAATCAAATACAGCTAGTTATTTTCCGTTCTTTAGATGCCTTATTAACAGGAGGTTTAATTGCAGGAGGTAGCGAGGGAATTCATCAGATAATACAGGTTTTCATCAACTTTATGGAAGCTACATCTAAACAAATCAAAGACAAAGGATTGTCGTAAAAGTCACGTCACTTCTCTAGGAGACGCAACGCGTAGCTTGCTTCCCCGCAGGGGTATGCTCCGAATTCAAATTAAAATTTTCTCAATTTGAATGCCGATTAGCTTAAATTGAGGCACTTGTATCATGAGTCTGTTTCGCTCACTGGCAGTAGAGGGAAAGACTTGTTGCAAGGAGTTCAATAGACCTCTTGCAAAAGTCCCTAACACCCCACCCCCAACCCCTAAGAGCAAGTTCTTAGGGGAGCGTTTGCTGTCTTCGCGGGGTGGGGTTCTTTATTTTTGATTTATGCAAGGAATTCAATTATTCAGGCAAGTTTTTTCCCTATTCCTCATTGCCTAGCCTCTCGTAGAGAAGGGCTAAGTCATAAAAAATATAATTATCTGTGGATTATCCTGAACACTATATGGTTTTAATAGAGCAAACTAGCTCTATAACCCTTGAATAGGACTCAATTTATGCTTCGTAAAAGACAAGTATCTCGTGTTTTAGAAAAGGCTGAGTTAAGAGCTGCTGGATTAAAGGAAATCGATCCAAATTTAGATTTAGGAAATGGTTGTAGCTTAAAAAACTTAACAGAACTAATTGAAAAATTACGCAGCGAAATGGATTCCTATAACAAGGCTTTAGAGCTGATTGATGCTTTGCGAATTGAGATTAAAGAGTCAGAACAAAAATTAAATGAGATAAGTGAGAGAATGTTGATGGGAGTGGCTTTAAAGTACGGCAAAGACAGCTACCAATATATGATGGCGGGAGGTGTCCGTACAAGCGATCGCATCCGCAAAAGCAGGCAAACTCGGAGACGTAACGCACTGAAAAAATCAGCCGAGGGTACTCAAACCGCTTAGTATTACTAATATTGCTTTGAATAAAACAATTTGTGGGGCGCATAGCTATGCACCCCTAATTTTTTTTGTAAAATACAATACATAAACTTGAATTTAGTAGTAAAGGAACCAGAAAGCATGGCCGTTTATAGCCCTCAAGTCATCCGCCATATATTAATTGGGCTGGGATATTTAGCTCCTGAGATCGATCCTAACCCCGATCCTCAATTTGCTCCTTGGAAGCGGAATAACAACTCCTTAACAGACGATCCTACTGAAGAAGCCATTAAAAAGTTTCAAAAACAGTACCCACAAAAACTTGTAGTTAATGGTAACGCTGATTCCGAGACTAGAGAAGTCATGGAGGATATAATCAAAGGGCTTCAGAATCGATTGAAGTTTCACGGTTTTGCCACCAATGTTGAAATTCCTTCAGATAAGCCTTTTTATGGGCCAGCCACTTATAAAGCCGTAAAGAAATTTCAAAAATCTCAAGGTCTAACTGAAAATGGTATTGCTAGTGTTGAACAGCGTCAAATTCTCCAGCAACCGACTCTGACGCCAAATAAGCCCCAGCCTCAAACTCAAATCAAACTGATAGAATTGTGTTTGCAATTCCAAAAGAATCCTCAAAATCCTTCTTATATTGCAGCACTAAATAACTTACAACAAAATCTCCCTAAGGATGTTTTACACAAGGTTACTAACAAATGGAGGGGGACAAACGATCAAAATCCTGAACTTGTAAAGCTGACAAATTTATTCACTTATTATGATGACAACAATCTCAATCATCGTGATGCATTAAATCACTTACAAAGTCAGATAACTCCAGCCATCTATAAAGAATTTATCACTCTCTGGAATAAGAAGTAAACAAATAATATGGTGCGTTAGGCTCAAACCATAGCGCACCGTAATGAATTGATAAATTGATTCTAAAAAAAAATAATATTTAGGCGTTTATGAAAAATGCGATCGCTCCTCAAACTGCATTCTTATTTATATGCTCCATATTGCTCGTAGCTTGTAGCAAAAGTGATAATCTTAATCCAAAAACAAATACATCTAATGCTATTCCCATAGGAATCGCCTTTGCCCAAACAAGCAATGTGGCATTACTTGGTCAAGAGGGAACCGATGGAGTAAAAATTGCCGAAAAGTATTTTAATCACACAGGAGGCATCAATGGTAAACCAATTAAATTAGTATTTCAAGATACTGGTGGCGATGAAGCTGGAGCCATTAATGCTTTTCAAACTTTAATTAATCAAAATAAAGTAGTTGGCATAATTGGCCCTACTTTATCACAACAAGCTTTTAGCGCCAACCCCATAGCAGATCGCAATCGAGTTCCAGTGATTGGAGCATCAAATACTGCTCAAGGCATTCCTGAAATTGGTGATTATGTTGCTCGTGTTTCTTCATCTGTAGCTGTGGTTGCTCCTTATTCCCTGAAAGCTGCACTCAAACAAAATCCTCAAATCAAAAGAGTAGCCGTATTCTACGCTCAAAATGATGCTTTCAATAAATCAGAAACGGAAATTTTTCAAAAAACAGTTAAAAATTTAGGATTGAATTTAGTTACAGTCCAAAAATTTCAAACTACAGATACAGACTTTCAAGCTCAAGCCAGCGATGCTATTAATTTAAAACCAGATTTAGTAATTATATCGGGGTTAGCAGTAGATGGAGGTAATTTAGTTAAACAATTACGAGAACTTGGTTATAAAGGATTAATTATTGGTGGGAATGGTTTTAACACATCGCATATATTTTCTGTGTGTAGAGCGCTTTGTGATGGCGTGATTGTTGCTCAAGCTTATAGTCCTGTATATCCTAGTGAGATGAACGCGGTATTTCGCAAAGCTTATATTGAACAATATCAAAGAGAACCACCCCAAGTTAGCGCTCAAGCTTTTGCAGCGATGCAGGTATATATAGAAGCTCTGCAATCTTTAGATAAAAAAAGCGAAATTAACAAATTAACTTTGCCACAGTTACGTACACAACTGAATCAGGAGCTATTAAAAGGAAAATATCAAACTCCTCTTGGTGAAATTGCTTTTACACCAACAGGTGATGTCATTCAAAAAGAGTTTTATGTTGCACAATTAAAAATGGAAGCAAACGGTATTAAAGGTAAATTTTCATTCTTAAACATAAAATAAATAATGAATGTCAATGTACAATAGACTTCTTGGGTAAATACTTGTTTGCATCACGCAAAGACGCAAAGAAGGAATTTAAAAGAATGGCTTTTGCAAAAAGTCTAATTTATAATTCAGAATCAATTAGGCAAGCACTACCAAGAATTAGAATCACTAAATCAAAGATAGATTTAATGTGAGCTATTCCCAATCCAAAATCTTATAAGCTATGGACAAAAACGAACAAGAAATTCTCCATTCATGGGCAGTAAACGCCCAACCCTGGACGCGTGTAGTTCGCGACCAACTTCTTGAAAGCCGCGCTTTAGTCACAGACAAAGCAATTGTAGAAGCCGTAGTTGAACTTGAACCGCGAACCTTTTTAGACATCGGATGTGGCGAAGGGTGGTTGTGCCGTGAACTGTTCCGTCGCGGGTTTGATGGCTGGGGAGTTGATGGCATTGCCGAACTTGTCGAATCAGCGCGATGCCTTGGTGATGTCCGCTTTGTCGTGTCTTCCTACTCGGATCTTCCGTCACAAAAATTTGGCAGCATTAACCAGTTTGACTGCTTCATCTGCAATTTTTCACTGCTTGGAGAACGCAGCCTCGGCGAGATAGCCCAGGCTAGTAATAGTTTGTTAGCTGATAAGGGAAAAATAATCATTCAAACACTTCATCCTCTGATGGCTTGCGGTGACTTTCCATACTCTAATGGATGGCGCGAGACTTCTTGGCAAGGAATCGCTTTAGAGTCGTTTGCTGCTGCTCCTTGGTACTTTAGAACAATCGAATCATGGATTTGTGAGTTTCATCTAAAAAATTACCGTTTGTTGAAGTTAATCGAACCCTGTCACCCAAAGACTAAAAAACCAGTCTCAATTTTATTCATCTTTGAGCGAGAATAATATAGCGATCGCCTTTAATTTTTGAACTTATTTCTGTGAGTAGTGACTGGATAATTAGCCTTTTTTTATTTACGGATTTTGTTCAACAAGAAAACCTTATAATCTCAAAAATTAAAGTAGATTCTGGTTTACCGAACCAATAATTTTTCGGTTTTCTCTACATGATAATCTCCCTAGCTTCGCTGACGGTAATCATCATTAATTAGACGTGAAAACCGAATTTACAAGGTTGTTAATTTTCAATAACATGGCAATTAAAGGAAGGATTTAAATCTTCATTGAGTTCGGGTAAAAACTACTATTACTACAAGGAATAAGCTGATATGCTAGTTCGTTACAGCCCCTGGCAAGAATTGAATACTCTAGAACGTCACCTCAACGGTTTACTTGGAGATACTAAAGTACCATCTGCACGGTTTGAAAAAGCCTTAATTAGAGTTCCCGCCGCTGAATTGCAAGAAACTAAGGATGCAATTCATCTTAAGCTAGAATTACCAGGAATCTCAGCTAAAGACCTCGATATTCAAGTCACTCAAGATGCTGTGCATATTAGTGGCGAACGTAAGTCTGAAACTAAAACTGAAGAAAAAGGTACTACTAAGAGTGAATTTTATTACGGTAAATTCCAACGTGTAATTCCTCTATCTACTAGGGTTCAAAATACCAATGTGACCGCCGAATACAAAGACGGCATTTTGAATTTGACACTACCTAAAACTGAGCAAGAAAAGAACAAAGTTGTCAAAGTGAATCTATAAACGGTTGCCAATGGGTTGTAAATAAAACTACTCTACCTCCTTTCAGAGATTGAAATAGCTAAAAGCCCAGTTATGATAGTGACTGGGCTTTTTTATTTAAGCTATATGAAGGCAATTTCCTAAAGCTTACTTGATAGCGATCGCCTTCTACTTTCCAATAAGTACAAGATTAGGTTATACGTTCATCTATTGGATAACATAGTTTTTATTTTATTTTCATAAAGCTATTTTAATCTTCTCTTAACATAAACAACTTAAGTTATCTCCAGAATGCCTATGGATGAGAGCTTGCCTCTAAATAAATGTAAAGGAAGTCAAATCAGGCGCTCTGTTTATTTATGCAAAAAAGCCATTAGAAATTTGTATGTTTTTTCTCTTAATTTAATGCCTTAAATAATCTTTTTTTAACCTCTTATTAATTTGAAAAAACCTGCTCCTCCTAGATAATTGAGGCTGGCTATTTGCAACAAATTAAGCCTTGTCCAAAACATTAGGGGGTCTACATTGAATCTATCGAGACGTCAGTTTTTTACCTTGGCAGGGGCATCGGCTACAGGTGCTGTCCTTCTATCTCCTTTGCAAGCATTCTACGCTAAACCCGCGATCGCTGCTGGCCCCTACGGCAATTTAGTCCCCGACCCCAACGGAGTATTAGATTTGCCAGCTGGATTCACTTATCGCAGACTGTCCGAAACAGGTCAAACGATGAATGATGGTTACCGAGTACCCGGTGGTCACGATGGTATGGGTGCTTTTACAGGAGCTAATGGCAATACGATTCTAATTCGCAACCACGAACTCACTCCTTCTTCTAGCAATGGTTTGAACGCTCCTACTGGCAGCAAATATAACTCAAATGCAAGGGGCGGTTGCACTAAATTAGTTGTTAGTTCTTCCCGCACCCTGGTAGAACATCGGGGAGTCCTGGCAGGGACTATTCGCAATTGTGCCGGTGGTTCTACCCCTTCAGGATCTTGGCTAAGCTGTGAGGAAACCTTTGAAACCAATAACGGCAAGAAGCATGGTTATGTGTTTGAAGTTCGCAGTAATGCAACAACTTTTGTTACCCCCGTCCCACTAACCGCAATGGGGCGTTTTAATCACGAGGCTGCTGCTGTAGATCCCAACACAGGGTATATCTACATGACAGAAGATCAAGGAAATGGACTGTTCTACCGCTTCATTCCTAACCAAAGCAACAACCTGAGTGCTGGTGGCTCGTTATACGCCTTAAAGATTACAGGGTCATCTGGAATTAACACAGCTACAGGTTTCCCAAAAAATACACCTAGAGCAGTGGAATGGGTACAGATTAATACTCCCGATCCCGCCACTGATACCGTCAGAACAGAAGGGTATAACAAAGGTGCTGCCAGATTTTCAGGTGGGGAAGGCATCTTTTATGGGAGCGGTTATGTCTACTTCACTTGCAAGAGTGGGGGTAGTTCTGGAGATGGGCAGATCTGGCGTTATTCGCCCACTAACAATACCGTTGAACTCTATATTGAGCCTAACAATTCTGGCGTCTTAGACAATCCAGACAATATTGTGGTTTTTCCCAACCGGGACATCTTCCTCTGTGAAGATGGGGATGGAACGGATTATATTCTGGGCATTACTCCCAGTGGCAGTCTTTACAAGTTTGGCAAGAATGCCCTCAATACATCAGAGTTCGCCGGGGTCTGCTTCTCCCCGGATGGCCAGACGATGTTTGTCAACGTACAGAGTCCTGGAATTACCTTTGCTATCTGGGGACCCTGGTAATATAGATATTTGCAATCAAGCGATCGCATCACAAAAACAATCTGGAAAATGCGATCGCTCTATAAGCTAATGAGCATTTAAGTTGCATAAAACCAGGGATAGAGCCGCTTACTACAAGCGAATCACTCTGGAAAAATGAATGACGATTAGCTTATCTGCAATGCCTAGATTTGCTATTACAATTTAGGCAACAACAACGAAATTAGCTTCAGTTAGTGGAACACCACTATATAATTGTGCGAATTGTACTTGACTAAATGCAGCTCCGTTACCATCTTGGTCAAAGAACAAGACACCTGCACTGCTGTAGTAGATAAATCGCTGAGTGTCTGTTGTCGCGGCTGAACCGATGGTAAACTGACTAGCCAAAAGTGTACCTGCTACTAACCCGCCACCAAAACTAGCAGCCGATACCTGAATATGCTCAACACTCGCGTCAAAGTCAGCAACATAATCAATGCCTTGATTGTATGCATTAAAGCCAAAGGTATCAATGCCATCAGACCCGTGCAGAATGTCATGGCCTTTGCCTCCAATTAGCAATCTTCACTGACAATATCCCCAGGGCTATCAACGATGTAAGTATCGTTACCCGCTCCACCTTTCAATGTATCGTTACCAGTGCCACCATCTAGTGTGTCGTTACCTGCTTCACCACTGAGGAAGTCATCGCCCTCGTAGCCATAGATGATGTCACCGCTTGTGGTGCCGTTGAGGACATCATTAACACCAGTACCCTTGATAGTTGCCATAAGTTATACCTACTGAAATTAATTGTTTTAGAAACTTGAGATATTAACCTACTGGTATTACTGTTTTCAGGCACAGAAAATTAGCCGAAAATTATAGTTTTCAGTATAATATATTGCATATTTAGTAAAACTAGTTTCTCCCTGAAATCACGCTTTTAATATGTTTAAAAGCAGCTATTGACTAGTATGCTTACACAGTTGATTGGGTTAATTTAATCACTATAATCTTTGTTCAGTTGGGTGTCACTACTTGAAGTGTAATTTGTTTGACTTTGCCTTACTTGTATATTTATATATTTTTAAATAAAAATACTGGGTACTATAGAGTGAGGTTTGATGTGGATTTTACTGAGAGTAGTGATCGCTATCCTCAAGGCAATATCTGGGTATGGCTACACCTACACACTACTGATATCCTTGTTATAGAGACTTTTAACGCTAAATATATGTATGGAGCGATCGCCTTTTAGAAACCTGACCCATACTTGTTATTAAACATCAAGTGCAAAACTACTAGTATTTTAAATTACGATTTAATTATTCAGTGGGCATCGACTGAAAAGTAAAAGTTATTATCAGTTAAAGCTTTGGATGCATCAGGATATAGAAGTGGGCGAGATAAGGGGACAAAATGATAACTTGCGACAAGTCTTTCCCCCTGTCCTCTTTTTCATGCCCAATGACAAATGACTAATGACCAATGACAAATCACCATCGATATATTATTTTTTACAAACCCTATGGCGTTCTCAGCCAATTTACCAAAGAGACTCCCACACATAGCACTCTCAAAGATTATATTGATGTACCTGATGTGTATGCTGTGGGACGCTTAGATTGGGACAGTGAAGGTTTGCTGCTGTTAACCAACGATGGGCAATTGCAACATCGCCTTGCCCATCCGCGTTTTGCTCATAAACGCACTTATTGGGTACAAGTAGAACGAATTCCCGATGCAGAGGCGATAAAAAGGTTGCAAACAGGTGTGGAAATTCAAGATTACCGCACTCAACCAGCAGAAGTTAGGCTGTTACCAGAAGAACCACAGCTACCTGAACGCAACCCACCGATTAGATTTCGCAAAAATGTACCAACAGCTTGGCTGGAAATGACCTTGACTGAGGGAAAAAACCGCCAAGTGCGGCGCATGACTGCCGCTGTGGGGTTTCCGACTTTGCGATTGGTCAGAGTCAGCATCAGCCACATACAATTAAATGACCTGCAACCGGGTCAATGGCGCGACCTGACTGCATCTGAACTGGAATCTCTGCATAATTTCAGTAAATCAAAAAGTTTTCCCCGAAGATAAAAGATCAACTGCAAAAGGCAATAAGGTAAAATACGGTAAATTGATAAACTTACCGTATTTTATGAATAGTAGTTTATTAAGCTTGACAGTAATGGTAGCAACTTACAATTAATATACGTATGCAAACTATTCATAACCGTAAAGTTAAAGGCGGAGACTAAACGTTGGCAAAATTGCAAGCACAACCTCTGGCTTTGTCAGGTTCTCAAAAAAATTGGGTTTTAGTTGGTGTGGGGCTTGGGGTGTTCATGTCTACCTTGGATGTGGGTATTATCAATGTTGCTTTACCCACATTGGTAGAAACCTTTGACACCACTTTTCCCATAACTCAATGGGCTGTATTGAGTTACCAGTTAGTCAGTTCCGGTTTAGTGTTGGGAGCAACGCGGCTGGGGGATATGTGGGGTAAGAAGTCCTTATATCAAGGTGGACTTGTTTTGTTCACTTTCAGTTCGCTGTTGTGTGGTCTTGCACCTGGTATCGAGTGGTTAATCGGCTTTCGCGCACTTCAAGGATTAGGTGCTGTGTTCATCTCTGGGCTTGGTTTGGCAATTATCACAGAAGTTTTTCCTTCTTCCGAACGAGGTCGAGCGGTGGGCATTATCGGTAGTGTGGTGTCATTGGGTATTGCTTTTGGCCCTTCGGCTGGCGGACTACTGCTGGGTTGGTCAGGTTGGCATAGTATATTCTTAATCAATGTACCACTGGGGATCGTAGCTAGTTTCTTAGTAGCTCGCGTAGTGCCACCTTCTGTAGGTATTGAGGGGAAACAGAAATTTGACCCTTTTGGAGCAATATTAGCTTTATTTACTTTGGGTAGTTTTGGGCTAGGTATGACAGTAGGTCAAAGCCAAGGCTTTAGTAGTATCAATGCATTGATATTACTAGCGATCGCCGCTCTTAGTTTGACAATTTTTTTGGTAGTTGAAAGAGTCATAGAGCAGCCACTACTAGAACTGCACTTGTTTGGCAATCTTCAGTTGAGTATGAGTTTGCTCAGTGGTTGGCTAGCGTTCATCGTTATTGGAGGTTCGCTACTAATCGTCCCATTCTTTTTAGAGGGAGTAAAGCAATATCCCACAGTAAAAGTAGGGTTGCTACTTGCAGTATCGCCTGTACTGAGTGGGTTCATTGCCCCCTTGGCTGGAACACTTGCAGACCGCTTTGGTGCTCAACTGATTAGCTCAATTGGCTTGGGGTTGATGATTGGCGGCTGTTTAGGGATTAGCACCTTTAATGCAGAACTTACTGAGTTAGGCTACGTGTCCCGTTATTTTATTTACGGTATTGGACTGGGTTTATTCCAATCCCCCAACAACAGCGCCGTTATGGGAACAGTACCTCGCGAACGGCTAGGGATTGCCTCTGGGTTGCTGTCTTTGTCACGCACTTCAGGTAATACCGTAGGAGTTTCTCTATTTGGGGCAGTATTTGGAGGGTTAATCGCTACTATGGCTGGGGGTGCAGATGTGTCCGTTGCTCCTCCTGAAGCGATGGTTGTTGGCTTCCAAGGAACTTTTCGTTTTGCAGCTTTAATACTATGTGGTGCAGCAATGGCATCTGTTTTGAGGTTGAGGAAGGGGGGATGGCTTCGCCAAGGGGAAGGGGAAAAGGAGAAAAGGAATTAAACAAAGTTCTTACCCTTTTCTCTACCCGAAGAGTTTTGACTAATGACTAATGACAAAGGACAAATAACAAATGACAGGTAAATTACAAGGCAAAGTAGCAATTATTACTGGAGCTTCATCTGGAATTGGAGAAGCAACAGCGATCGCCTTAGCAGCAGAAGGGGCAAAAGTAGTCCTGGCTGCTAGGCGTGGTGAGCTTCTTGAGGCATTAGCACAACGCATCGAAGCTAGTGGTGGTGATGCTCTGCCCGCTGTCACTGATATTACTGATGAAACTCAGGTAAATAACTTAGTGAGCAAGGTGAATGCAGAGTTAGGTCGGATAGATATTGTAGTTAATAATGCTGGTATTGCCTTGCTCGGTACTATTGAAACAGGAAATCCGGCAGACTGGCGGCGGTCTTTTGATATTAATGTTTTAGGATTGCTGTATGTTACTCACGCAGCTTTACCCATTTTAAAACAGCAACAATCGGGGCATATAGTTAACATTTCCTCGGTTGCTGGCCGGACAGCACGGGCTGGTGTAGGTGTTTACAACGCTACTAAATGGGGTGTAAATGCTCTGTCGGAAGCATTGCGTCAAGAAGTCTACAAGGATAATATTCGCATTACCATCATCGAACCTGGCTTAGTTGACACAGGTATTGATGACCATATTACCGATCCGGTTAGCAAACAACGTATCCAAGAACGGCGCAAATCAATCACACCTCTACAAAGCGAAGATGTTGCTGCTGCGATCGTTTATGCTGTTAGTCAACCACCACACGTTAATGTCAATGAAATCCTTATCCGGCCAACTGGACAAGACAACTAACACAAATAACTAACAACGAAGTTAGGGTAGCACTGCTGTGCCACCCTAGCCACGTATTCAATTATTCACGATTAACAACTAGGCATTTACCTGTAAGCATATCTTTGAGGATTACTAAATATTCACTCAATGAAATATACACTGTTTTGTCTGGTAGAACATTTGTTTGAGGAAATGGTCGAGTGTAAATATTAGACATGGAGTGATGTAATGAATGTTCTAAACAATGGTTATGGGTAATAAACAGAAAAAATCTTTCTAAGATACCAGAAGGTTTCAAGTTTCTAGTTTGTAAATTACGTTCTTTTAGGTCTGCCTCCACAATTAGATTTCCATGCTCTATCAATTCACAATGATGAACCATAAAAGATCCCATCCAACAGGTAATAAAATAAGAAATTACAATTTTGTCTGTAGTTACTCCTAATAGTAAATGCGAAGTATACCCAACTCCGCCCCAAATAATAATCCGCATCAAAATAGAAATTATTAATTTTTTAAAGCAATACTGCTGTTTAAGTTTTGGATGTCGCGATATTTGGAAACTTGCTACGATTAAAACAAACATGTTTCCAAAACATATTTCCAAAAAGTTATAAATAATTCGCAATGATTTATTCTTAATTTCTCCTAAAGGATGAAACTCTATATCTTTGTAAGTATTCACTTGAGAATGATGATAAGGATGTACTATGTCAAAAGTTTGTGGGTCGAGAAAAATTATCCAAGATAATATTAAGTAAAAAAGCTTATTGTCGATATGTGGCAAATATTCATGCCAACATTCATGCATAAACTGTGCTAATAAACAAAGAATATAAACTCCTGGAAAAAGCATAAACAACAGTGAGAAAATATTTAAATAAGCATAGATGTAAGGCAAAAAAAATAGATACATCAGCCAGATAAGTATTGTAGATACGAGCTTTATAGGCTGTTTTTCTACTATTTCAATAGTAGTAATAGTTGTCATATAATTCCTCACAATAGTTATTGAAACAACAATTAAGACATCATTAAATAGAAGTATTTTCGGTTTCATCCGTTCATTAGATATTAACCAAAAAATCAAAAAATCAGCTATATACATTCAACACTACCTGAAGATTATTAGACATAATACTTAATTCTTCAGTGATAAAATATCAGGTTTAATTTTGACAAAACCTCAGTTGTTCTAGACATAATCCTGAAGTAATGTATGATAAATAATGTTATATTAAATACTTGTATATCTCTCTAAATCCCACTTCCTCATGGAGGCTTTGAGAATATAATGTTATTCCCACCTTGTTTTAGCAGAGCTAATTTAATTCACAAGGTAAAAATTTTGTCAATATGTGTAATCAGCATCAGGCGATCGCCTTTGCTGTTTCTCTACTAGGATCGAGATTGTAGATTATTTATCGCCAACGTGATACAAGCTGTATTAGAGGGTAGTGATGCTGATACCACGCACAAAAATATCTACACAAGTTTCAATATACTCCTCACAGTTATAGTTGCCTTGGTTGAATTTTGCAGTACGACATAGCATTCCAGCTAACAGCATTCCTGTAAACATATCGACTGCTGGAAATGGATCGACATCTGCTTTAACCATGCCTCGTCTTTGACCAGATTGCAAGTAAGCTACCAGTTTTTCCCTTAATGGCTTGGCAGCTTCTTCAATTACTTGTCTGGCGGCCTCAGGGTGACGCTTGGCTTCTCCAATGAAGGTGCGAATTAAGTCTTCATGTGCCTCTAACATAGTATTGTAAAGCTGGGCATACTGTTTTAAATCAATTTTCAAATCCTGTGTCCATGCTTGCGGGTGTGCAAGAGCTTCTATCTGGAGTGCGAAAACATTTTCGATTACTGCTCCCAAAAGTTGTTCTTTGCTAGTAAAGTGGCGAAATAAAGTCACTTCATTCACGCCAGCAACACGAGCTATTTCACGGGTAGTTGCTCCTTGAACCCCTAAAATAGCAAATACTTGCGAGGCTGCTTCAATTAAACGTTTACGGGTAAGGAGTGACGAACGGATGGCTTTATTCATTTATGCTGGCAAGTACTCACTGATATCACTAGGTTATGTTGAAAAGGATAATTCATAATGCAATTCCTAAAATTTATAACAGTTTTGAATCGCCTGAAGTACCGCAACTACTAAGGCTAAACTGACGAATAACTGTTACGAGTACGCGTATTCATCAATAAATTATCATTTTCATTATAATTAAATATCAGCCTGCCAGAAAAACTCTTCTCCACTCCTCACTTCCTACTTACTATTCCTTTTTCTCCTTTTCTCCTAACATTCTCATTAATTTTCTTGCAACTAAAACACTAACGACTCCTGCACCAACTAACTCTACTGCCTGTACTACCTTTTTACCCATATCGTCAGGACCGAGGTGGTGATGAAAAATCTCTTCATCCAGCCATTCACTTGTAGCTTTAAAGTCATGAATTGGGGTTGGTAATAGTGTTAAATAAGTCGCTTGACGAATTAAGTGTGCAGGTTCGCCTGCAACTTCAAAAACATTGAATAAGTTGGCGGCAGCATCATTTAGCCCTAACTTTAAGAGGGTTCCTCGGATATTAACCTTCTTATTTTTAGGGTCTTCTCCTATTGCGATCGCTTTCAAATTATTGGCAATATTAGCTCCTTGTTGATAAGCTACTTGGGCTGTTGGTGGCAGCGAATTATCCTGAACAGCTGCACAGTCACCGCCTGCAAAAACTTCTGGGAAATCGAGTAATTGCATAGTAGAAGTAACTAGGAGACGATTGTGAGGATCTCGATGTTCTTGAGGAATTGGTAAGTTTTTAATTAGTGGATGGACGGAAGTACCAGCTGTCCAGATTGTAGTGTATGTTAGCAGGGTGTTTACTCGGTCGTTACTCTTATATTCAACTACGTTGGAGTGAACAGCAGTGGCTTCTGCTCCCGCGATAATTTCAATTGATGCAGTACGTTTTTGTAATTCTTTTTCAGCAATTGGGCGTAATGGATCGTTAATATCGCCATCCAGAATTTTTTGCCCATGATTGAGTATCATCACACGAATTTCAGTTGAATTACCGCCTAAAGCGCCGTACCAATGTGGGAGAAAATCTGCTAAAGTAGCTGCCATTTCCACACCAGAAGCACCACCACCAACTATAACTACTGTTAATAGTTTTTGACGCTGTTCTGCATCTTCAGTTTTAACTGCTTTTTGTAAACATTCACGTAAATGACGGTCGAGAGCGATCGCATCTGCTTGTGTCCAGAAAGGAAAGGCGTTTTCTTTGGCTCCTTCAACACCATGATAGCCAGTAACACTACCTAAAGCTAATACTAAGTTACTGTATTTGTAGGAGTTTCCTGAAGATAATTGGACTTGTTGTTGATGCAAATCTATCGACTGCACTGTATCTTGAACAAAGATAACACCGCTACCCCGAAGTAATTCCGAAAAACGCGGTACTACTTGAAAGGTATCCATTTCGCCATCAAAATATTCATACAGTAATGGCTTAAAGCAAAAACGCTCATCTTTATCAATCAAAATTACAGAGCGAGGATAATGTTCGTGAGCTAGGTTTAATGCTGTAAATAGTCCGGTAAAACCACCGCCGACAATTACAGTTTGATAAACTGGACTGTTCATAAATTGGGGACTAGGGACTGTGGATTGGGGAGATGAGGGAGCAGGGAAAGTAGGGGAGGCAGGGGGAGAAATAACTAATGACCAATGACCAATGACCAATGACCAATGAATAATGACTAATGACCAATGACTAATTTGCTATACAAATAAAAAGAAAGCAATGAGAATGGCACTAAGAACAATAGCGAATACAATAGCGTATTCGACTCTGCGGCTAAAAAATCCCACAGCGGCAACTAGAGCGATCGCTAGCCCAATAATGCCAACATACTGTTCTTTTTGTAAGTTACGTGCAATCAGTGGATCTTTGTTTGTACCAGGTGCTGGAGCTTCTTGAATTGCTCTTGGAGAGGGTAATTCTTGTGCTAATAACTTCATAAATTTACTCCTGAAAAGTTTTGATTTTTGAATATTTTTATGCTCGCCACAAATAGAGGAGTGAGAATAAAAAGACCCAAATTACATCAACAAAATGCCAAAACAAGGTAGTTGCACTCACACCGAAGTGACCTTTGTTGTAATTATCCCGAATAAATGAGCGAATAAGCATAATTATCTGGAGAATTACACCAGTAAGAACGTGGAGACCGTGGAAACCTGTTAATAGGTAAAATGTTGAACCAACTAGTCCTGTGCTTAAACCAAAATCGAGTTTGCTCCACTCAATTCCTTGACTAACTAAGAAGTAGGTTCCCATTGCGATCGCCATCAACCAAAGCCAGCGAAATGTGATTAAACTGCCACGCTTGAGAGCATTTTCGGCTGGTTGAATCACAAAGCTGCTAGAGAGCAAAACCACTGTATTAATAATCACAAAATTAGACAATTCCACTCCTGAAACACCAGGGGGCAGCCAATTTTTTGAGTGCGTCAATCTCAAAGCCACATACGTAAATATGAAACTCAAAAAAACTAAGCTTTCTGATAGCAGGAATACACTAAACCCGAACATCCCTTTGCCATGATGGTCTTCAACATTTCCGCCCCCACTTGGCAAAAAACGTTGCAACCAATTTGGTAAATATCGCCGCCACCGTTCAAAACGGATGGGACTTTCATCTATATAAATGATACGACGGGTCATAAATTAGTCATTGGTCATTGGTCATTGGTCATTAGTCATTAGTCATTAGTCATTGGACTTTGGGCATTAGTTATTTTCCCCTCAGCCCCGCGTCTGGCCATCGCCTCATCTGTGTTGTACTGATTCGCCGTTGTCAGAATTTTCAATCACAGAGTATTTAGGATCGCCATAGTCGTAAGGGGGTCTTTTCACAACCGGAATCTTCTCAAAGTTATCTCGCGGTGGCGGTGAGGTGGTTGTCCATTCTAATCCAGTGGCGTGCCAAGGATTATTTACTGCTTTGGGCCCGTGTAGGCAGGAAGCTAGCATGTTAGCGATAAAGGGCAATATGGATACTCCTAGCAAAAAGCTTCCTAGACTAGCGAGAACATTCCATCCTTGATACTGTGGGTCGTAGGAGGAGATGCGACGCAACATTCCCTGTAAACCCAGTGGGTGCATAGGGAAGAAAGTCAGGTTGGCACCGATAAAGGTTAACAAGAAATGCAACTTACCCCAGCCTTCAGCATACATCCGTCCACTAATCTTGGGAAACCAAAAGTAAATGGCTGCGAAAATTGCCATTGTGATGGTGTTGAAGACAATGTAGTGAAAGTGACCTACCACAAAATAAGTGTTGTTGACATGAATATCGAAAGGTGTGGCGGCAAGCATCACACCAGTAACACCACCAAAAATAAACATTGCTGCACCGCCCATTGCAAACAGCATTGGTGTCTCCAGGTGTAGTTTACTTTTCCAAACTGTGGCAGTCCAGCCAAATGCTTTAACACCAGTGGGTATAGCTACCAACATTGAAGTCACCATAAAAGTCATCCGCATCCAACCAGGGGTAGCACTGGTGAACATGTGATGCACCCAAACAAAAATGCTTACTAAAGCAATGCCTACAGAAGCAAGTGCTAATGAACGATAGCCAAATAAAGGATTCCGGGAAAAGGCGGGCAAAACCTCTGCAAAAATCCCAAAGGCTGGCAGTGCCATGATGTAAACTGCTGGATGGGAGTAGAACCAGAAAAGATGTTGATAAATTATCGGGTCGCCATTTTCTAAAGGTTTGAAAAATTGTGTTCCGAAAGCCAGGTCAAATAATAGTAATACCAATGCACCTGTCAAAAAAGGCAGGTTAATTAGCTGCAATAACTGGGCGCTAAGGACTGACCAAATAAACACAGGCATCCGGAAAAATGTCATTCCTGGCGCCCGCATCCAAAAAATTGTAGTAATAAAATTGACTGCTCCCATAATGGAAGAAATGCCAATCAGTACCAAACTTACAATCCAAAATAATTCACCGTTAATCGGTTGGTCGGGGGGATATTGCAGACTAACGGGTGGATAAGACCACCAACCAGCTTTTGCGGGGCCGTTGGGTAGCAAAAAGCTAGACACTAAAAAAATACCTGCTGGTGGAATAATCCAAAAAGAAATCGCGTTGAGTAAAGGAAACGCCATATCCCGCGCTCCAATCATCAGGGGTACTAAGTAATTAGAAATACCTGCATTAAACGGGATAATCCACAAGAAAATCATGATTGTCCCGTGCATAGAAAATAAGCTGTTGTAGAGGGGGCGATCGACTACATTTAATTCAGGTGTAAGCAGTTCGGCACGAATAAGCATTGCCAACAACCCGCCAATCAGGAAGAAAATGAAGGTCGTGACTATATACTGAACACCGATAACTTTATGGTCGGTGCTAAAGCTGAAGTATTGTCGCCAATTATCAGCAGCCTCGTTTGGGAAATTTCCCGAGTTAGGAATATTATCATGTGTCATTACTGACTTTCCTTTGATTAGCAATGCCAGATTGAGTGGGTGCGACAGTGTACCAGCTGGTTTTAAATAATGTCTTCGGCGGTTGGCTATATTCAGCAACAGCCTGATTTTTTATCATCATTGGTTCACTGGTTACTTGAGTTAGCCATTGGTTATATTTTTCCATCGATTCGACATAGACATCCGCATCCATCAAAGCAAAATAAGTACCGCTAAATTGAGAATCTTTTAGTTTATATTTGCCAACACGAATGGGTGTAACTACAAGGTCAATTTCTCGTCCAGGAATGATATCCTGTTTTAAGCGAAATTCTGGGACGTAGAACCCATGAATTACCTCCTGGGCGTGCATATTTAGACGAGTACGGCGATTAACTGCAAGATGTAATTCATTACTATTAATATTATTTGGATAGCGAAAAGACCAATCCCATTGCTTTACGAAAACATCAATTGTTTCGTCAGCTAGTTTGGGAGTATCCTTAACTTCTGCGGCATAGGCTGTTTCAGATTCTAGAGGAGTATGCAAATGGACAATTTGCCTTAAACCTAAAATATCTAATTGCTGATAAATGTTGAAACCTTGAAAAGCTATCCACATTACTAACAAAGTTGGCGTTACCGTCCAGAGGATTTCTAGCCTCACATCGCCTCTAGACGGATGCCCTTCAGTGTAATCTTCCTTGGGTGTGCGAAAAAAGAGTATTGAATAAATCATCATACCAACAAGGCCAAGGAAAATGAACGATCCAACTGATACTAAAAAGCTAAACAAACTATCTACTTTTTGTGCTTCTGCTGTTGCTTCAGCAGGCATCCAATAATATGCTTGCTGCCCAATCAAATTACTGACTACGAGCAATACTGCTATAGAAACAACTATTAGTAAATATTCTAAAAATATCACCATATAATTTGATAAATTATAGTTGAATTCATTGATATAAAATTGGCAGAAGTAGCAAATTGGGATTTTTATCCTGTTGGATTAACTTGGCCGCAGTCACATGAATTCCGAACTGTTCCCCTAGTTGTGCCCCTAAAGTTCCGTGGACATACAAAATACCGAACATTGCAATACCTACTAACAAGTAACTCCACTGCACTTGTCGAGAAGCATCGTTGCGCCAGCGATCGCGTTGCAAACCTCTCCATACAGCCATAGCTACAACGATCGCCAACAATAAAACACCACCTAAACCATGCAATAGCATTGTCCAAGCAGCACTTAACCCCCAATCACTCTTTTGATTCAGTGGTGGATTTGCCAGCAGTAACTCAAAAAAACCAAATGCAACGGTGAAAAATGTCACAACGGCAGATCCTATTAGGTTGTACCAGCCAACATCGAAGAAGCTAGAACGGATGACAGGAAGACCCAGAAATTTGAAAATTGGTCGCTCTAAGTGAAAAAATGCTCCTGCGATGTCAAACAAGATGCTGATAATGAACAAGCCTAGTGTTAGATGTACTAATTGTGGATGTATGGGAATTTCGTAAGGCAATCCGTTAGCACCTAACCTCAATCTTAACTGTTCGATTAGTTGCGAGTTCATGGCCAGATCTCCTGCTTCGTTGCTTCAACTACAGGCTCGACATGCAACCCGTATACCCAAAATAGTTTGCTTCCCAGATATACTTGCAAGAACACCAGACAAATCAAAAAAGTTGCTACACCAAGGTAAGCTGGCGGTATCTTCAAGGAATTACGGTTACGAATTACAAGACGCCAAGCTGTAATAGCGACTATAATCACCGCTAACGACCAGCCCATAACCGTGTGAAAATTCAGTGTTGGCTGAACTGCTTCGTAATTGTTTGCCAGACCTGCTTCAAACTGACCAAAGATAAGGTTCTTGTCAGCTTTTGGTGATGATGAAAGGTTACGCGCTTTAAGGCAGAA